>JAYTIZ010000131.1:0-2964 GCA_043731445.1 Gammaproteobacteria bacterium
GTTTTACTCTGAGAATAGCGGCCTGAAACTCGTCTAGGCGGCTGTTATACCCGATCTGGGTATGCGTACCGTTCGCCCCACGGCCATGATCGCGCAGGCTGCGAATCTGCTCCGCGATGGCGTCGTCATTGGTGACGGTTAAGCCGCCGTCGCCATACGCGCCTAAATTTTTAGACGGATAAAAGCTGAACGCGCCTGCGTCGCTGAGACCGCCGACTTTCTTGCCGCGATAGGTTGCACCGATGGCCTGTGCGGTGTCTTCGATCATGCGCAAGCCATGTTGTTCACACAACTGAAGCAAGGGCTGCATAGGCACAGGCTCCCCGAACAAATGTACCACGATGAGTGCACGCGTTTTAGGCGTGATAGCACGCTGCACACTCTCCGGGTCGAGATTAAAATTTCCGGGCGCACAATCTACAAACACCGGACGCGCTCCGACCATGCTGACCGCTTCGGCTGTTGCGAAGAACGTGTACGTGGGCACGATCACTTCATCGCCCGGGCCAATATTGCAGGCGCGCAAAGCGAGCACTAACGCATCCGTACCGGAATTCAGTGTGATGGCGTGTTTTACATTGAGATAAGTGGCGAGCTCCTGCTCCAGCAACTGCATCTGCGGCCCCAGGATAAAACGGCCGCTTTTAAGCACGTCGGCGAGCGCCGCGTCAATCGGCCCTTTTAGCGAACGGTACTGTTCGCTCACATCCAGCATTGCAATCTTCATGTTCCATTCGCCTTAATCTGATCTGTAATCTGTTGGGCCATCGCGAGCGCGCGCCGGCCATCCTGTCCACTTACGGCTGGTGCACTGCGGTTGATAACCGACTGTATAAACGCATCAATCTGCAACGCCAGCGCATCGCCGTCTTCATCTCCAAACGTCACTTCTTCGCTTACTGTCTTGCTCAGGATGTTGCCGTCCGCAATATCCAGCGGCATTTGACGCACAATCGTTGCAGCACGGCGCAGAAAATCAATGGAGAAATAAGCATCGCGCTGAAATACGCGCATCTTGCGCAATTTGTCTGCTGACACACGACTTGCCGTGATATTCGCCACGCAGCCATTTTCAAATTCGATACGGGCGTTGGCAATGTCCACATTACTGGTGATTACCGGAGAGCCAGCGGCCTGAATCGTGACAGGATTCGAAGCTACCATGTTCAAAATGATATCAATGTCATGGATCATCAGATCCAGCACCACGTCCACATCACTGCCGCGTGGATTGAAGGGCGCAAGCCGGTGCGATTCGATAAAACGGGGTGAGTGCAAAAGCCCGTTGAGTTTGCGGATGGCCGGGTTAAAACGCTCCAGGTGCCCCACCTGCAAGACCAGGCCACCTGCTTCAGCCAACGCGATGAGTTCGTCCGCCTCGCTGGGTGAAGAAGCGATAGGCTTTTCCATAAGCACGTCTTTGCCCATGCGGATGAGACGTGTGCCGACGGAATGGTGTAATAGCGTGGGAACGGCGACCGAGACGGCACGCACTTCAGCGGGGAGTTCATCGAGATCATCGTAAAGAGGCACATCCAGGCGCTCGGCCACTGCACGGGCACGCGGATCAGGGTCTACCAATGCTCGCAAGCGGGCCTGCGGATGCAGAGCGTATTTCTGCGCGTGCAGCGCGCCCAGATACCCTACCCCTACTACCGCGACATCAATCGGCTGACTCAAACCCTTCCCCTAAACACACGTTGACCAAGGCTCAGTCGCCCCATTTATAATCATTAACTCACACTATAAGCTAAGGCGCGCATAATACTGCAATTCTTGCCAATCCTCAAAATAGGGATCTTATCTGCTGCATTATCAGCGAGGAACACTGCCATGACGGATTTAACTGCTCAACACTGTAAACCCTGTGAGGGCGGGACCCGACCACTCAGTACCGAGCAAGCGCAAGCCATGTTAGGCCAGGTATCAGGGTGGATTTTAAACGACAAAGGCACCGAGATCAGCCGTACCTTTGAATTCAAAAATTATTACCGGACGATGGCTTTTGTTAACGCCCTCGCTTGGATCGCTCATCAGGAAGATCATCATCCTGACCTGGAGGTAAGCTACAACAAGTGCAAGGTACGGTACAGCACGCATGCGATTGGCGGGCTGTCGGAGAATGATTTTATCTGTGCGGCAAAACTTGATCTTTTAGTCAACTAGCAACTGGCTAATGCAACGGACTGATGAGGTACTCTAAGCTGTGGGTTCACGATAAAAGCTTAAGATTATTCCAATCAACAACAATGCGGTCATTGCCACAGTACCTGCTATACGCCCGGCTGGAGGCTCAAGCCGTAACTCCAGCCAGCGCCCACAGGCCAGGAACACGGCAAGCAAACCAATGGCTGTGTGCGATGTCTGTATCAAAAACTCATTTTTTAGTTCAAAGGCAGAGTGTGAGTGGGTGAGGAGAAGTGTACCGCCCAACAGGCTTAGCACCGGAAATACATAAGCTATCCTGGCATTTGTCTGTGTGGTCAAGCGGGTACGCCATTCCATGAGCCCTAGCCCTAAGGCAATGCCAGCCGCTAACCGATGCTGAAGAACTTCGGCATTGCCCAAAGTGCTCTCCCAAAATCCCACTGGGCCTATCGGCCAGGTCTCTGGATCGGAACGCAAAAACAGGAAGACGGTGAGCACCAAAAAACCAAGTGGCCAATGCCGTCCCCACGGGCACCATTTTGTTCTGGATGCCAAGGCGAGCACAGCCATAATAACTAATATCAGGCCGGACACATTGTGATTGAATTCAGACCACACGACCTCTGATATGTCTTCACCAGGATTGACCGTTGACCTTGCGCGAGTAGCTGCGATCACGTCGTCGCGCGAAGATGAGGTGATGCTTGGCCACTTCGGACTAAGTACGTGGAGCACCTCCTGTCCACTGGCCGTTTGAGCATTAGGCACATCCACGGCAGGAGGCTGTGATGATAAACTTGCCGCTACCAGCAGAAT
>JAYTIZ010000132.1:0-2434 GCA_043731445.1 Gammaproteobacteria bacterium
TACTCCGGCGAGCTGACAATTTCCGATGAAATCTTGAAGCGCGTGGCGGAAAGCTATCGCCGCATCCGCAATACTCTGCGCTTCTTGCTTGCAAACCTGGCCGATTTCGATGCCGCCAAACATGCGTTGCCGGTCGGCGAGTGGTTGGAGATAGACCGCTACGCGCTGGTGCTGACACAAAAATTGCAGGCCGATATTCTGGCCGATTACGACCGCTACGAATTCCATCTGGCCATGCAGAAATTCGTCAGTTTCTGCTCGGAAGACCTGGGCGGTTTTTATCTCGATATTCTCAAAGACCGCCTGTATACAGCCGGTGAAGACTCACACGCACGCCGCGCCGCGCAGAATGCCTTGCACCATATCACGCATGCACTTATGCGGCTGATGGCTCCGGTATTGAGCTTTACTGCCAATGAAATTTGGCAGACGCTGGGCCTGGGCAACGACAGCAGCGTGTTTGAAGAGCTTTGGTATGTATTGCCCGAGCATGGCTTGAGCCATGATTTGATTAAAGAGTGGCAGGGTTTGGTTAGCGACAGATCGCGCGCTAATAAAAAAATTGAAGAGAAGAGGGCAGAAGGTTTAGTTGGCTCATCACTTCAATCTGAGCTAGATATTTATGCTGGTACCAAACTTTATGATTCTTTATCTCGGCTAGGTGAAGATTTAAAGTTTGTATTTATTACATCCGAGATAAGGCTACATAAGACAGAAATCAAACTTTCTGAAAAGATACAAGTTACCCCTAGTTCGCACGCCAAATGCGACCGTTGCTGGCATTACCGCGCCGATGTCGGCTCCAATGCCGAGCATCCGGCCATCTGCGGTCGTTGTGTAAGCAACCTGTTTGGCAACGGCGAGGCCAGGCATTATGCGTAAGTGGCTGGCGTTGAGCGCCGTCGTGATTGCCATTGACCTTTACACCAAGCACTTGATAGTCGGTGCTTTCAGTTACGGCGAGCACCTGGCTATCAATCAGTTTTTCGATTTGGTGCGCTATCACAACGAGGGCGCGGCCTTCAGCTTTCTGGCGGGTGCAGGCGGCTGGCAACGAATATTTTTCAGTGCGGTCGCGCTGGTGGCGTCGGCCGTGATTGTGTACCTGTTGCGCAAGAATCCGCGGCAGGCCATTTTTTGCCTAGGCTTAAGCCTGATTCTGGGCGGGGCGCTGGGGAATTTATACGACAGGCTGACCTTGGGTTATGTCGTAGATTTTCTGTATTTCCACTATCAGCAACACTACTGGCCAGCTTTTAACGTGGCCGATTCGGCGATTACCGGCGGGGTTATGCTGTTGCTATTGGATAGTTTTCGTACACCCAAGCGTTAGTTGATTGACCATAAAAAAGGCACGCCCATTAGCGTGCCTTTTCTTTTACCTGTAATTACTAAACCTGGTTAAATGACGATATTCGGTGTGGGCATCCTTACACCTTGTGCCATCACATCCAGTGCCTTTTCAACGCCTGCGCCGTAAGCAGGATCGGCTTTGCGACAATTCTCAATATGGCGCAACTGGATAGGTCTGGAAGCGGCGCCGACCGAACGCGCAGTATTATCAAACAATACCTGCTGCTGGGCTGGCGTCATCAAACGGAACAGGCTGCCCGACTGCGAGTAGTAATCCTCATCCACGTGGTGGTTCCAGTGATCTGCTGCGCCCTCATGCTCAAGGGCGGTTCAGAGAAATCCGGCTGTTCCTGCCATTCGCCCTTGGTATTGGGCTCATAGCCTATGGTGCTGCCGGCATTGTTGTTCCCGCGCATTTGCCCATCGCGGTGATAGCTGTTGACTGGGCACTGGGGCGCATTGACAGGAATCTGGTGATGGTTCACACCGAGACGGTAGCGCTGTGCATCGCAGTAGGAGAACAAACGCGATTGCAGCATTTTGTCCGGTGAAAAGCTAATGCCGGGCACCACGTTGGCCGGGTTAAACGCCGACTGCTCGACTTCGGCGAAGAAGTTTTCCGGGTTGCGGTTCAATTCCATGACGCCGACTTCTATCAGCGGGTAATCCTTGTGTGGCCACACCTTGGTCAGATCGAACGGATTCAGATGGTAAGTGCTGGCATCCTTTTCCGGCATGATTTGTATGAACAGTTTCCATTTCGGGAAATCGCCTTTTTCTATGCTTTCCATGAGGTCGCGCTGATGGGTCTCGCGATCTTGGCCAACCAGGTTAGCAGCTTCAGCATCGGTCAGGTTCTTGATGTCTTGCTGCGTCTTGAAGGTGAATTTAACCCAGTGGCGCTCGTTATTGGTGTTGATGAAACTGAAGGTAGGCTGCCACAGCCGTGCATATGGTAATAGCTGGCGGGGATGCCGCGGTCAGACATGACCACAGTCACTTGATACAGTGCTTCCGGCAACGAAGTCCAGAAATCCCAGTTGTTTTCTGCGGTGCGCATATTGGTTTTCGGGTCGCGCTT
>JAYTIZ010000133.1:0-3227 GCA_043731445.1 Gammaproteobacteria bacterium
GTGATGAAGGCCACTGGCGCATTGAAAATAGATGATGTGGTTAAGAATCCTTAAGACAGGGCAAAGAGTCAAAATACAAGATAAAAGGTGAAGTCCCTTACTTAGAGGGGGCCGCTTTTTTCTTGCTTGTATCTTTTCTCTTGTATCTTTACCCTGACGTGCTATGACTGACCTCGGCTACTGGCTGGCGCTTTATCGGGCACCCGGCGTAGGGCCAGCCAGCTTTCAAGCCCTGCTGGATTACTTTGGTTCTCCTCAGGCTTTATTCGAATCCAGACAGCGCACAGCCGCTGGCTTAAATAAGGCCACTCTGGAATATCTTGCTAATCCCGATTGGGCGGCGGTAGAGGCAGACCTGCTCTGGCTGGCAGAGCCTGACCACCACGCACTCACGCTGCATGATCCGCGCTATCCGGCATTATTGCGCGAAATCGCTGATCCACCCCCGTTGTTATTCGTGCTGGGTGACCCCACTGTGCTTTCCAGTATGCAACTCGCCATGGTCGGTAGCCGCAACCCCACACCCGCCGGCAGAGAGACGACGCAAGAGTTTGCCCGCCACCTGGTCGGGGCAGGTCTGACTATCACCAGCGGGTTGGCCTTGGGCATTGATGCTGCCGCGCACCGCGGTGCCCTGGAAGGTGGCGGTTTGACGGTTGCCGTAGCAGGCACGGGGCTGGATCGCGTCTACCCGGCGCGTCATCGTGAGCTGGCGCACCAGATTGTCGAGCGCGGTGCGCTCATTTCCGAATTTGTCTTGGGCAGCCCGGCGTTGCCTGATCACTTTCCGCGGCGCAACCGCATCATCAGCGGACTAAGCCTCGGCACCTTGGTGGTCGAAGCCGCGGTGCAAAGTGGCTCGCTGATTACCGCCCGTACCGCAGCCGAGCAGGGTCGTGAGGTATTCGCTATCCCCGGTTCCATCCACAGCCCCCTGTCACGCGGCTGCCACGCCCTGATAAGGCAGGGTGCGAAACTGGTCGAGACAGCGCAAGATATTCTGGAAGAGCTCCAGCCGCTGGCAGGTCGCCTGTTGGTAACACCCAGCGACGCGCCCGGCGACGCAGGGAACGATCCTACCGGACTCGATGTCGAAGCCGCGAAGCTACTCGATTGTTTAGGCTTCGAACCCGGCTCGGTGGACACACTTGTCGCACGCAGCGGGTTGACGGCCGAGCGAGTTTCCTCCATTCTTTTAATACTGGAGTTGCAGGGTTACATTGCATCTACGCCTGGCGGTCTCTACACTCAGCGCGGTAAGAGGGCCTGACATGAAGGAAAATGTGCTAGACGTCTTAATGTATCTCTTTGAAAACTATATGGATAATGACGCCGAGCCCACGTCTGACGAGGAGTTGCTGAAAGTCGAACTGGTTGAGGCAGGCTTTGCGCGTACCGAAGTCAACAAGGCCTTTGCCTGGCTGGAAGGCTTGGCCCTGCTACGCGAAAATATGCCGCTGCCCACTGCCGCCGCTAACCGGCCACTGCGTGTGTATACGCATCAGGAACAGGAAAAATTAAATGTCGAATGCCGCAGTTTTTTGCTCTTCATGGAGCAGATCGGCGTGCTCGACGCAACTCATCGCGAACTCGCAATAGATCGCGTGATGGCACTTGAAACGGAAGAAATTGAACTCGAGCAGTTGAAGTGGGTAGTCCTGATGGTGCTATTCAACCAGCCCGGTCAGGAGGCTGCTTTCGCCTGGGTGGAGGATTTGGTGTTTGAAGAAATGGCGGGGAGTTTACATTAACCGCCATCTACTACTTTAATGGGATTTTGAATTTAGAAAAAATATTTAACACGCTGATCTGAAGCAAGCCCGCCATGTGCGGGCTTTGCCTTTTTTAACTTTATATCTTTTACCTTGTAGCTTGTACCTGAACCTATGAAACATCTCGTCATTGTTGAGTCACCGGCCAAGGCCAAGACCATCAAAAAATACCTCGGCAAGGATTTCGAGGTGATGGCCTCCTATGGCCATGTGCGCGACCTATTACCCAAAGACGGCGCGGTGGATACGGCTAATGATTTCGCGATGAAGTATCAGCTCATCGAGAAAAACGAGAAGCATGTGGACGCCATCGCCAAGGCGATGAAGAAAGCTGATGCCTTGTATCTCGCGACTGACCCGGATCGTGAAGGCGAAGCCATTTCCTGGCATCTCTATGAAATCCTCAAAGACAAAAAGTTGCTCAAAGGCAAAGACGTAAAGCGCGTGGTGTTCCATGAAATTACCCAGCGCGCCGTCACCGAAGCAGTAGAACAGCCGCGTGAACTCGCCATCGAGCTTATCAACGCGCAACAGGCACGACGTGCGCTGGACTATCTGGTGGGATTCAATCTCTCGCCACTGCTATGGAAAAAAATCCGGCGTGGCTTATCCGCCGGGCGCGTGCAAAGTCCGGCGCTACGCATGATCGTGGAGCGCGAAGAAGAAATTGAAAAGTTTGTCCCGCGCGAATACTGGACTATTGAAGCCGATGCCACCTGCAAGGGCCAGAATTTTTCAGCCAAGCTGACTGAGTACCAGGGTAAGAAAATTACCCAGTTCAGTGTGACCGACACCGAAAACGCGCACGACATCGAAAAGCAGTTGCTGCAAGCGGCCTCCGGCAGGCTGGTCGTTACCAACGTTGAAAAGAAGCAGCGCAAGCGTCATCCGGCGCCGCCCTTTACCACTTCGACCTTGCAACAAGAGGCGGGGCGCAAATTAGGTTTCACCGCGCAGCGCACCATGCGCACCGCGCAGCAACTCTATGAAGGCATAGACGCTGGCGGCGGACCAGTTGGCTTGATTACCTATATGCGTACCGACGCGGTGAATCTTGCGCAGGAAGCCTTGGCTGAAATCCGCTCACTGATCGCCACGCGCTACGGCAGCAATAATGTGCCCAAGCAGCCGAATTTCTATAAGAACAAATCCAAGAATGCGCAGGAAGCGCATGAGGCAGTGCGCCCGACGTCCGTAGAGCGTGTGCCTGAGACGATCAAGGAACACCTCACTGCCGATCAATTCAAACTCTATCAGTTGATCTGGAAACGCACGGTGGCATGCCAGATGATGCACGCCACCATTGATACCGTGGCGGTGGATTTCAGCGCTGGCGATCAGGGTGTGTTGCGCGCAAACGGCTCGGTCGTGGTGGATCCCGGTTTCATGATGGTTTATCAAGAAGGCATGGACGATGCCAAGGCTGCTGAGGAAGATCGCATCCTGCCCGTGATG
>JAYTIZ010000134.1:0-2149 GCA_043731445.1 Gammaproteobacteria bacterium
GAGCGGAGCTTGAACCTGGAAGATGCAGCCCGCTGCACACTGGTTTCCATCGACTCCACGATGCGCAGCAATATGTCTGTTGGCCCACCCATCGAAGTTGCGATTTATCACAAAGACAGCTTAATGCTCGGACAACGGCTCACACTTAATCTCGACTCGCCTTACTACGAACGCTTGCAAAAGAGCTGGCGCCAAGGTCTGCGTGAGGCCTTCAACCACTTGCCAAAGTTTGATTGGGAATAAGGTGAGATTAAAGTGTCGGCTCTGCCGTATTGGCCTGTGCAGCAATCACCTCGTGCACAAACAGCAGTTTTTGCTGGGCTGCAGCACACAACACAAATGGGTAAGCATCCGCCAGCCCCATGCTGCGGTTGATGGCATTAGTGGCCCCCGTCAGACGTATCCAGTCAGCTAGTAGCATGTCAAATTCATCGGCCGCAGACTGCGGGCCGGAATCTTTACTGGCACCCGCTGCAGTAACAGAAATACCATGGATGGCAAAACCGTAATCGTTCGCAGTTTCCAGCGTGTCGATCATATGTAAATAATGCGCGAAACTCTCCGCCCAGTCTTCCCAAGGATGAGCGGCCGCATAAGCGCTAATAAATTTTTTATTCCAGTCAGCGGGCGGGCCGTTAGCATAATGCTGTTGTACGGCAGCCGCGTAATCCACTCTTTCATTGCCGAACAGCGCGCGAAATTGTTCCAGCTTCGGCGAATCTTTAATTAACAAATCCCAATAGTAGTGGCCGATTTCATGCCGAAAGTGGCCGAGTAGCGTGCGATAACGCTCATTCATTTGTTCGCGGATGCGCGCTCGTTGAATATCGTCTGCTTCGGCCAGATTGATGGTGATCAAGCCGTGTGCGTGCCCGGTCAGCACCTGTCCTCCAGCATTTCCAATGGCATCAGAGAACTCACCTTCGGGGTGGGTGTCTGCCAGAAAGGCAAAGGCGAGGCCATGTTCAGGGTCTTCCGCGCGACTGCGCAGCGGCAGATTCAGTTGATGCAAGGTGTAAATCAAGCGGCGCTTTGCAGCTTCGATTTTATACCAGTAAGTAGGGTTATACGGTTGGGTAAGATCAGGTATCACCTGATTGAGCCGACAGGCGCGGCAAAAGGGTTCGGGATCAGACAGCGGAATCATCCAGTTGCACACATTATCGCGCGCATAGTGTGTGCACATACGATACTGATTTTGCCCGTCAGGGGCAACGGCCAGCGCGTTCCATACGGTTTCACCCAGAGGTTCAAGCGCGCTCACCAGGCCGTGTTCCAGTAAATAGCCTAATGTTCTGTCACAGACGTAACAGTGTGTGTTCTCAAAAAAAAGAGTGTTGCCGCACTGGCAGTGAAACTTGCGCATAAGGAAGAACGAGACCCGGCGATGGCGAGCGCCTAGAGTAAACGATCTGTGTGACAGGGTACACCGCATAGCTGATGGTAGTTAAATTTACGCTGGGCGCACTCAAACCGTGGGCTGAGCTAACTAGACTGACCTCTTGTGGGAGGATTGAGGGGGAGTGTCAAGCTACTCAGTGGTTCATGCACCCTCATTCGCTAATTATGGGCTACAAGATTGCAATTCTCCTATGAATGTATATACTTATTGTATATCTATTGTAGGAGATCGTCATGACCCGCGCCAAAGTATTTCAGTCCGGTAACAGCCAAGCCATCCGTTTACCCAAAGAGTTTCGCTTCAAAACAAAAGAGGTCGAAATCTTTCAGCGCGGTGATGAAGTAGTGTTGCGCGAAAAAGTGTACACACCCGGCGATGTTTTTGCTTTGCTTGTCAGCCTGCCCGCGGATTTTATGGCAGCAGGCCGCGACGACACCCTACCCCAAGAGCGTGAAGAATTTTAATGGCACGCTACCTACTCGATACCAATATCTGCATCTATATTGCTAAAAAGCACCCACCTGAGGTGCAAAAAAAGTTTGCCAAACTTGCCCCTGGCGATGTGGCCATGTCCGCCATCACCTTTGGTGAGCTGCACTTTGGAGCTCATAAAAGCCAATACCGTGAGCAAGCCATGGCTACCCTGGAAAAACTAAAAGCAGTGATTCCGGTGCTTGCGTTGGAAGCTGAGATTAGCCAGCACTACGGTAAATCCGCGCCGAGCTACAACGGCAAGGTAACCCTATC
>JAYTIZ010000135.1:0-5949 GCA_043731445.1 Gammaproteobacteria bacterium
TCCTGGACGGTTATTCTCCGCGCACCTTGTTTGGACGCTATCGCTATTTTATTGCGCGCAAATACAACGTAGGAGGCGAGTTGATTGATCTCTACGATATCGAGCAGAAGATTTTAATACCACAGTTCCATGAGCCACGTATTCATTTCGCTATCGTCTGCGCATCTTCCTCTTGCCCTAAACTTCAGCCGCATGCTTATAAGGCTGACCAATTGGAGGCACAACTCGAGTACAGTGCCCGCGAGTTCATTAATGACCCAACACGCAATCATTTTGATCGCGAGAAAAAGATCGCCTATCTCTCCATGATCTTTAAATGGTTTGAGAAAGACTTCGTGGCGCAGCAAGGCTCGTTATTAAGTTATGTACAGCACTATGTCAATGATCCTGACTTGAAGCGAGAATTAGCCTCTGAATCTTATACGGTCAAGTTTATAGATTACGACTGGAACCTGAACGGTACTCCGTATGTTTATCCGCACTGACGAACGAGTACAGTTTGCGCGCCTGTTAAGCTTTCTTGCTCAGGGCGAGCGCATCGCGCATGAGTGCGCTTTGGCTCAGGCCGTACTTGCACCGCAGGAAAAGATGCGCCGCTTTTTTCTTAAGCAGGCCCAGGAAGAAGCCCTGCATACTAAAATTTTTAAGAATACCGTGGCCTGGTTAGCTCCGCGCCATCTTTCTCAATCCGCACTTAGTTCTATGGAACGTTATCAGCGACTCATCCATGCAGCGATCAAGCAGGGAAATCTGGCCGAGAGCCTGTTGGCCGGGCAGATTATCCTTGAAGGTCTCGGAGAGGTAGTACTGCACCGTATCCAGGCAGGCTTAATCATGCGCAAGACCGGTTTTAATGGCATCGTCCGCAGGTTACTAGCTCAAGAAGGGACTCATCACGCTTTCGGATGTAATATCTTGGAGCGAGCCATCACTACAGGCGAAGCATGTCCGGAAACTCTCCGGCAGCGTAGTCTGGAATATCTGTCGTTAACGGATGAGATGCTGTTTAGTTTGGGAGATATATTTGAATACTTTGATGAAGATCAAAGTGTTTATGCCCTGGATACAAGGCACACTTTACCGGACTGGTTGCAATGATCTGGGTCATCATTCCTGCCCTGAATGAAGAGAAGGCGCTTCCTGCGAGCTTGGAAAAATTACTCAGTCAACCGGGCAACTATCATACCCTGGTAGTAGATGGGGGAAGCATGGATAGGACTTGTGAACTTGTGTGTGCAGAGCCTCGTGCTCATTTGTTGTCCGCACCCAAGGGCCGTGCCTCGCAGATGAACGCCGGTGCTCACTATGCCTGGCAGCTGGGCTGTAAACCCAACGATTGGCTATTGTTTTTGCACGCAGACACCGTGTTGCCGGAAGGTGCTCTGGAGAGGCTCAACGGCATGGAAGCAGATCAGAATTGCCAAGCGGGTGGATTTACACACAGCTTCTCCGGCAAAGATTGGCGTCTGCGTCTGGTCTCGTGGCTGGACAATGTCCGTTGTCGGCGTTCACGGATTATCTATGGTGATCAGGCTTTGTTTGTCAGGCAGGCACTGTTCAAGAAAATCAGCGGCTTCCCTAACCAACCGATTCTGGAGGATGTGGCATTTTCTGAAAAATTACTTCGTCATGTCAGACCGTTACTACTTACACCTCCTGTCGTCACAGACGCTCGTAAGTTCGTCAAGATGGGTATCTGGCGCAGCGCAGCCCGCGCATTTGTTATTATCCTTTGTGTAGAGCTACGATTACCCATTTCCCAGCGCACATTTTTTCAAGATATCCGTTAGTGTCGGATTACGTGATAAAAATATGATTTTTATGTGAGGCTAATGTGAGGGAGAATCCCTATCCTGAGTACAGTGGTTAATCACCGCTGATATTCAACCTCGATTATTTATTACGGAGATATTAATGAACAACACACTGAAAGGTCTTATTTTAGCAACCGCCGCTTCCGGCATGTTTATGAGCGTTGGTTTTGCAGCAGAAGATGCTGGGAGCACCGCTGCAGGCGAACGAGTTCACTGCGAAGGCGTCAACGCATGTAAGGGTCATGGCGACTGTAAGGGTGCAAACGGTTGCCAAGGCCAGAACAGCTGCAAAGGCAAGGGTTTCTTAAGCCTGACCCCAGAGCAATGCGATGCTGCCAAGGCTGAGTTCGAAAAAAATAAATAAGTTGTCCAGCTTCATTTAGAGCTTAGTAGTGGTTCACGTCAAGGCCGGAGGGATAAATCTCCGGCCTTGTCTTATAGTCCGAATAGCGATTTGCAAGTGTCTAATAAAATCAAACAGAGGTATGCGCCATGACCCCTATCACCAATATTATCAAGCCCGTAATTAAAGCGGCTGATATGCTCAGCCCAGTCATTGATTTGATCATTAGAATATGGATGGCAAACATCTTTTGGAAGTCAGGCTTGGCAAAGATCAGCGATTGGCCGCACACGCTGGACTTGTTTAAATATGAGTTTAAGGTGCCGATATTTCCCCCCGATGTAGCGGCTGTATTGGCAACTACCAGCGAGCTGGGTTGCTCTGTCCTGTTAGTGATAGGTCTGGCGACACGCCTGAGCAGCGGGATGTTGATGTTCCTGACGTTTATGGCGGCTATTTCTTATCATCTGGGCGCACCCGACGCCAGCACCAGTTGGGGTGAAGGTTATTTATCACACATCTATTTTGAGATGCTGCTGGCAGTAATACTGCTACATGGCCCAGGTAAGCTTTCCATTGATCACTTTATCCGCAAAAAATTCATGCATTAACCACTCAGATGATTAACCCCAATTCCGTGGTTGAAATGTGATAATTTCGTGAGAATTAAGGGTAACGGGCGCGGTTATACTTGGAACGTGGGAACCCCACTGACGATTGACCCAATTTATTAATCAATATGGAGTATCTGAATGAATAAAGTAAACACCCTGAAGGGTTTGGCTTTGGCCGCCGCCGGTATGTTTATGGTAGCTGGATGTGCAACCGAAGGCAGCGCTAATACTGTTGCTAAAGTTCATTGCGAAGGCGTGAACTCATGCAAAGGCACCGGTGCCTGTAAGAGTGCTAACAATGACTGTAAAGGTCACAATAGCTGCAAAGGTAAGGGCTTCGTTGAGTTAACCAAGGCTGAGTGTGACGCTGCCAAGGCAAAAGCTTAATAAGTTGTGTAGTAGCAGGATGGGTCGAGCTCTCAGTCCGTCCTGATAATGCCGGGTGTCTAACAAGACGCCCGGCATTTTTTTTTGCGTGGCAGATTCACTTTCTGAAGTTAGAGCGCTCCCACTAAATCAGTTTTGACGGTGTTATTGATCTTGTCCACGATGGCCTGAATTTCCTGTGCCTGGAAGATCGGCACAGAGCAGCGCTTGTTCGAACAGACAAACGCAGCTGGACGTGGCAATTCAGGATATTGCACATCCGGATTAGGCATTGCGCCTTCACGTTTATCCCACCACTCCAGACGTTTGTAACCGGAAGGATAGCTCAGCGCTGCCTTAAACAAGGCGGCTGCGTTGGGATCATCTTTTTTGCCCACAATAGTAATGTGCACAGGATCGCTGGTTAACTCCAGATCAGTCAACAGTACACCGCCGGTAGGAAGCCCGTCTGCAATCGTAGGTATCGCGAGGTAGTGCATTGCAGCTTCCGCCATGGCCTGATAGGTTTTGTTGCCGGTATAGTGAGAAAGCAGGTTAGCGAAACGCGCAATGACGATATTTTCCTCGCGCAGCGGGCGCGGCGAGTAGCTCTTGTCCGTGGATGTTTTGCTAGTGACAAAGCCAGGCACCGTCTGCGCAGTGAAGTTAGTAGTCATGAAGTGTGCGGCGGTCTCGGCATGCGCCAGCCACGCGCGATCACCCGTCACGGTGTAAAGACCGAGAAAGGCACGACCCATTGCCAGCGTATCTCCGAGGTAAGGCCCGGCTGCGTCTTTATCATCATGCCGGAATCCGCCGCCGTCCAAGCCACGTTTAGCGAGAATCCATTGGGCGTCGCGCGTCGCTTCGTCGAGATACTGTTTTTCGCCGGTGGCGCTGTACAAAGCTGCTAAGGCGCTAATGGCCCAGCCGTTTTCGCGCGCGTAGACATGCGTGTCTACGTGTGGGATACCGAGCTTGCGGCGTGCCTGGTCGTCGAGCTTAAAGTACTCTGCGCTATGTTCACCCTGAATCAGATCGGCATCCTGGCTGGTGTAGAAGGCTCCCTCTGGACTGGTCAGAAACTTTTTTAGGTAGCGATGAATGTCGAGTGCTGCTTTTAGATATGCTGGATCGTGCCACTGTGTATAGGCCTGTGCGTAGATGCGCAAATTTTCGGCCTGCATGGCCATGATTTTTTCAAAATGCGGCATCGTCCATACACCATCGCTGGAATATTGATACACGCCACCCCAGACAGGGTCTACCAACTGCAACTGAGCATTAAGCGTTTGCCGCGCCATTTCTTCGGCCTGCTTATCGCCCGTTTTGGTTTTCGCCATGACATATTCGACTGAATTCCAGTCCAGTAGCTTATTTCTCGTGCCCCAACTACCTTCTTTGAAATCATAATGGGAGATGTGGTCTTGCAAAAGTTTGGCGCGCAACTCTGCCGGTAAAAAGGCCGTGCTGGCCGCTACCAGATTAGTTTCTGCCCGCACCGAAGGCCCGGGAGACGGATCGTCAATGATGGCCTGTAACAACGCGGTCATCATCGGCGGCGGGATGTAACCAGAGCGCTTCACGATCTCTTTGCCATCCGGACCGAAGACGATCGTTGCTGGCCAGCCGTAATCTTCGTAACGGTTTGATAGATCGGGGCGGGAATCTTGATCTACGCGCACGGTGATATATTTAGATTGCAGGAGTTTGATCACTGCCGGATCCTTATACGTGGTCTCGGCCATTACATGACACCAGTGACACCAGATGGCTTCCAGATCCAGTATGACAAAACGGTCTTCACGTTTGGCCTGGTCAAAAATCGCATCTGACCAGCCTTCCCAGTGCAGAGCGTCTTTCTCTGTCGGGGCAGTGCTGTCTGCCCACGCAGTCGTGCTGAGCAGGCAGGTAAGGAATAGGGTGAACATCTTGAACATGGCAGCACCTTCTGTTGACTGAGAATAGTATAGAGATACTTATATATGCTTTTTCAGACGGCGCATCCTCACGAAAAGATCACATTTTATCGCGCAGACGCTATATTAAAGTATCGGTTGAAACTTTTTGCGGAATCCATAAACTAATGATTGCAATGACTTAGTCATTAGCAGTAGGATCAATTATCTTTAATCAGGCGGTAAATGTTGATGCTTCATAGCTTGCGCAAACAACGACATACCCTGGGCCGCGGCTTGGTTTCCGTGCTCGTGGCTGTGTGGTTGTCACTGGCGCTGCAACCCTGCGCGATGGCGGCCGATGCCGTGCTTGGGCAGGGTATGAAAGCCGACTGTATGCAGCAGGACAAGATGAGCAGCAAGGCCGACTGCTATCCTGGCATGACCTGCGCCAGTATGATGGATCCGGGTGTGGTAGATGCGGCGCTGCTTATCCAGCCACTGACTGCACAGCCAGTCGTTATCGCATGGACAACTCTGGAGTACCCAACCAGTGCTTCACAGTTAATACCTAATCATCTTCCTCATAGTTACAACCCTCCGCCCTTACTGAGGTTCTGCATCCTGCAAGTTTGATCGCTCACCTTTAAATTCCCCCCGAATTTAAGTTTAAGGAGAGCAATTATGTCTGTATCACCCCAGTTAAAGCTGGTTTATGTAGCATTATTATTGTTGGCCGTGAATGTGCAAAGTGCGCGTGCGGCTGACGATACATCCCATTTGTTAACACTGAGCGAAGCTGAACAATTGGCCTTGAGCAAAGATCCTTTGCTCGCTCGCTTCGATGCTCAGTTGCAGTTGGTAGACCCTGTCTGGGGTGGCGTGTATCAATATTCCAGCGATGGTGTATGGAC
>JAYTIZ010000136.1:0-12716 GCA_043731445.1 Gammaproteobacteria bacterium
GCCATCCAGCGCAAATATGACGAGCACGGCGTGCAGGAAAAACCCTTCGTGATCGTCAAAGCCGACGCTGGTACCTACGGCATGGGCATTATGAGCGTATACAACAGCGCCGAGATACGCGAACTCAACCGCAAGCAACGCACCAAGATGTCAGCGGCGAAGGGCGGGCAGGAAGTGAGCCAGGTCATCCTGCAAGAAGGCGTCTATACCTTCGAGAGCTGGGGTGATCATGGTGTAGCCGAACCGGTCGTGTATATGATTAATCATTATGTGGTCGGTGGCTTTTATCGCGTGCACAAGGAGCGCGGACGCGATGAAAATCTCAATGCCCCCGGTATGCACTTTGAACCGCTGGCCTTCGCCGAATCTTGCGTAGCACCTGACCACAGCAAAGCACCCGATGCGCATCCAAATCGTTTCTATGCCTACGGTGTCATCGCGCGTCTGGCCTTAGTGGCTGCTGCCCGCGAACTAAAAGAAATCAGTTAACTCATGCCCATCAAACTAGGGGTCGTCATGGACCCCATCGCTGACATTAACATCAAGAAGGACTCTACCTTCGCCATGTTGCTGGAGGCACAGCGGCGCGACTGGGAGGTTCATTATCTGGAACAGAGCGATCTGTCGCTGCGTGACGGGCACAGCTTTGGCCGCATGCGCACGCTGCGGGTCACGGATGATGCCCGGCAGTGGTTCGATCTTGGCGCAGAGCACGAAGGGGCGCTGGGTGAACTGGATGTCATCCTCATGCGCAAAGACCCGCCGTTCGACATGGAGTATATCTATACCACTTATTTACTCGAGCGCGCGGAATCAGCCGGTGTGCTGGTGGTCAATAAACCGCAAGCGCTGCGCGACGCCAATGAAAAACTTTTCACTGCCTGGTTTCCGGAGTGCACACCGCCTACGCTGGTGACACGCCGCGCAGAAAATATTCGCGCCTTCTTAAAAGAACAAGGCGACATTATTCTAAAACCGCTCGACGGCATGGGCGGCGCATCCGTATTTCGCCTGCGCGGAGAGGATCCCAATATTAGTGTCGTCATCGAAACGCTTACTGACTACGGTAGCCGATTCGTCATGGCGCAACGCTTCATTCCAGAAGTGCAGGCTGGCGACAAACGTATCCTGCTCATTGACGGAGAACCCATACCCTATGCCCTGGCGCGCATTCCTGCCCAAGGTGAGACGCGCGCCAATCTAGCGGCGGGCGGACAAGGCGTGGGCGTTGCACTCAGCGAGCACGACCGTTGGATTTGTGAGCAGGTCGGCCCTGTGCTGCGCGCCAAAGGTCTGCTATTCGTCGGCCTGGACGTGATCGGCGACTACCTCACCGAAATCAACGTCACCAGCCCCACTTGCGTGCGTGAACTTGATGCCCTATATAAGCTTAATATCAGCGCAACACTATTAGATTGCATTGAGGCACGCTTAAGGACATGAATGTTATTCCGCGCAGTCTGCTACTCGTTACTCGCTATTTGTTACTCATCCTGTCTCTCGCAGCGTGCACTAAACAAGAGCCTATTTATCAGGAGCAGCTGCTCGCTCTCGGCACACTGGTCAATATCACTTTCTGGGATGTAGACAACGAACTCTCTCAACAGGCCAGCGCCCAACTCGCCGAGGATTTTGATCACCTCTATACTACATGGCACGCCTGGCAGCCTAGTGATCTGACCCGCATCAATGAACGCCTGGCAAGTGGCACTGCCTTTACGGTAGACCCGGCATTACTCCCACTCATGACGCGCGCGCGCGAACTCTCGCTGGCGGGTGATAGTCTTTTTAATCCGGCCATCGGCAAACTGATTGGGATATGGGGTTTCCATAGCGACGAGCCGCAAGGCCCGCCGCCCAGTCTAGAAACTATCGCCGCACTGGTCGCACAGCATCCCAGCATGGCGGATCTGCACATCGAGGGTAATACATTACAGAGTAGTAACTCCACGCTGCAACTCGATTTCGGCGCGATCGGAAAAGGGTATGCGGCGGACCTGGCCATCGCGCACCTGCGCAAACTCGGCATTCACAATGCTATCGTCGCGGTGAGTGGCGATATCCATGTGATCGGCAAACGCGGCAAACGGCCGTGGCGTATCGGTATACGCAATCCGCGCGGGGCGGGAATTATTGCCTCTGTGGAAATGCACGAGGATGAGGGCATTAGCACATCGGGCGATTACGAGCGTTACTTTGAATACCAGGGCAAGCGTTACCATCACCTCATTGATCCGCGCAGCGGCTACCCGGCCAGCGGCACCATCTCGGTGACTGTCCTGCACGCCGACTCAACCACTGCCGATGCTGCGTCTACCGCCTTATTCGTAGCCGGCCCCAAGAACTGGGAACGGGTGGCACGCGCGATGGGTGTCCAACAAATCATGCTCATTGATAGCACCGGCACCGTTCATCTCACACCTGCACTGGCCGCACGCATCCGCTTTGAAATCAAACCAGCACCCAAGGTCGAGATCAGTAATCCGCTATGACGCGCGCTGACTTCATCGTTATCGCGTTAGCCATTACCCTGTTGCCTTACCTCTACCATAGCTACTGGGGCGATGGCGCACAAGGTGACGAGGCACGCATCCTGGTAGGCGGTAAGGAATTTGCCGTGGTCTCACTGCACGAGAATAAGCGCCTAAGCATTCCCGGCGCGCTCGGCTCCAGCCTATTAGAAATTCACGATGGTAAAATACGTTTCGTCAATTCACCCTGCCGCAACAAAAACTGCGTGCACAGCGGCTGGCTTTCGCTGGGCGGCGAATTCGCCGCCTGCCTGCCCAACCGCATCAGCGTGCAAGTCATCGGCCGCGAACCGCGCTTCGACGCGATCAACTTCTAGCAAGATTCTTTCCCTAGTGGACGAGAAGGCGGCTTTTCGGTGAACTGTTCATTAGCTGCCCTGTCTGAAAAGTAGTGGTGACCATCCGCAGCGCTAAAACACTAAGCCCCTGATATACTTGTCACAATGATTTTAACGACTACCCGCGACGATCACCTGATCGCCTGGCTGACGGCGCTGGCTATTACGATTCACATCGCAGAGAGTGCGCTGCCGAGTCCTTTGCCGGGCATCAAGCCGGGCTTGGCAAATGTGATCACGATTGCGGTATTGCTAAGGTATGGCTGGCGCATGGCGGCGTGGGTGGGGTTGTTACGGGTATTGGTAGGAAGCTTGCTGCTCGGCACACTGTTTTCACCGACCTTTTGGCTGAGTCTCTCCGGCGCGCTGTGCACGATTACGATACTTGGCGCTTCCTATGGCTTGATGAAATTCCTGCCGGGCCGTGGATTAAGTGCACTGGGTTACAGCGTGCTCGCAGCGATGGCGCACATGGCGGGACAATTTTACGTGGCTTATCTACTGTTCATTCCCCACCCTGCGCTGTTTCATTTATTGCCGGTGCTGATGACGGCGGCCGTGATCTTTGGCGTGGTCAGCGGTATGATTACCAACGCCATGCTACAAAGACTGCCTTAGCCTCAATGTCTACCGAATTTTCAGACACTATCACCGTCCAGGACCGCTTCGGACTCACGCTATTTTTTGCCGTGGTGCTGCATGCCGTGCTGCTGCTAGGCATCGGTTTCGATGTATGGAATACCAAATCTTCACCGCTTCCGCCTACTCTGGAAATCACGCTGGTCACGCAAAGCTCGGAAAAACCGCCCGAGAAACCTGACTTTTTAGCCCAGGCCAATCAAACAGGTGGCGGTAATGTGGAAGACAAAACACCCCCGCCTGCACCGCCGCCGGGTAAGGTGACTACGCCGCCTGACACTACTCTCGCACCTGCTGCACAGCCTGCACCCGAACCGGTTGCAGAAGTGCAACCCACACCTGAGCCGCCCCCGCCTGAACCGGCAAAGCAGAAGCCAGTTGAACCACCCAAGCCTAAATCTGAACCGGCTAAGCCGAACAAACCTGTTGAGAAAAAAGTGCTGACCCAGGCGAAGTCGGAGCAGAAAATTGCAACGCTAACTGAACCGGCGGCGAATACGGCAGCGCCCTTGCCCTCAGCGGAACAACTCATCAATCGCGGTATGGAGATTGCGAGCCTCAGTGCGCAGATCAATGAATCCGTGAAGGCTTATGCGCAGCGCCCCAAGCAGAAATTTATCTCGGCGCGCACCCAGGAATATAAATACGCTGCGTACATGGAAGCGTGGCGCGTTAAGGTTGAGAGTATCGGTAATCTCAATTACCCGGATGAGGCCAGGCGCAATAATCTTTCCGGTAGTTTAATGCTGGATGTCGCACTCAACCCGGATGGCAGCGTGAAGGAAATCACGTTAAGTCATTCTTCCGGAGAGAAGGTGCTGGACGATGCAGCGGTTCGTATCGTGCAACTGGCTTCCCCGTTTGCGCCCTTCCCGGACGACATTCGCAGCGAGGTTGATATCCTGCACATCACGCGTACCTGGCAGTTCCTGCGCGATAATCACTTGTCCAGCAAGTAGAGGTCTTATACAATAGCGTACTCGCCCTCTCCGCCTGGGCGCTTGGCCGATATTCACGGGTATGATCGAGTCAGGGTACTTGACGAACCACTTCCTCATCGCCATGCCATCGCTGGCGGACCCAAGTTTTTCCCGTACCGTTACCTACATCTGCGAACACAATAGCGACGGAGCCATGGGCCTGGTTGTGAACCGGCCGCTAAATCTCAGCTTGGGCACCGTGCTGCAACAGGTTCAGCTCGAACCCAGCAATCCACAAATTGCCCTGCAACCTATTTATCTCGGCGGACCGATTCGGCGCGAACGGTTGTTTGTAATTCATCAACAGGACTGGTCTGGCGAGCTGACTCTGCCCATTAACGACACGCTCGCCATTACTGCCTCGCGCGATATCCTCATCGCCATCGCACAAGGTGATTTTCCCGGCCAGACTTTAATCACTCTGGGTTATGCCGGTTGGGGGAAAGGCCAGCTTGAAGAAGAAATGGCCGCCAACTCCTGGCTGAGCGTGGAAGCCGATCAACGCGTTATTTTTGATACGCCTGACGAACAACGTTGGCAGATTGCGGCGGCGTCATTGGGTGTGGATATGAGTTGCCTTTCTACTCAGGTAGGTCACGCATGAACGGACAAATTAAAACCTTGCTCGGCTTCGACTACGGCACCAAACGCATTGGTGTTGCTGTGGGACAGGCGCTTACCCAGACAGCCACGCCGCTGGAAACCGTAGCTGTTAAAAACACCGGGCCGGACTGGGATAGCATCGCACGCCTTATCATCGCTTGGCAGCCCAGCACTCTAGTGGTCGGTATGCCTTATAATATGGATGGTTCTGAAAATGGAATGACGCATGCGGCACGGCGTTTTGGCGAACAACTTAAAGAACGCCACAAGATTCCTGTTCACATGGTAGATGAACGTTTGTCTTCGCACGCTGCACAACAACTCACTGATAAGCGTCAGGACATTGATAAAATTGCCGCGCAGCTTATTTTGCAAACTTGGCTTCAGCACGCGCCGCGTGAGGAGACAGCACTATGACCGCTTCCGTTGACGTCAACGCCCTGCTCGTCAGCATGACCAAAGACTTGCGGTCGCTGCTGGCCCAACGCGGCATTACTGATCCGGCCATGATCGGCATCCGCACTGGCGGGGTATGGCTCGCCGAGCGTTTGCATGCGATGCTCAACATACCTTACCTTTTGGGCACGCTGGACATCAATTTTTACCGCGATGATTTCACGCGCATGGGTATACACCCGCAGGTCAAGCCTTCACAGATACCCTTCAACGTGGACGACCGCCACATTATTTTAGTGGACGATGTGTTACACACCGGACGCACTATCCGCGCGGCATTAAATGAAATATTTGACTATGGCCGCCCCCACAGCGTGATACTTGCGGTACTCGTCGAACGCAGCGGGCGCGAGTTACCTATCGAAGCAGATGTTGCCGGACAACATCTTGATCTTTCCAAGCAACAGCACGTTAAGCTGAGTGGGCCCGAACCATTACAGTTGAGCATCCAGTCCATCACATGAAGCAGGGTGATATACAACGTGATAGCAACGGCCGCCTGCGCCATTTTCTTACCGTTGAAGGACTGCCACGAAGCTTACTCACCGAGATTCTTGACACCGCAGAATCTTTTGCCGGGGTGGCCGAACAAACCGTGAAGAAAGTGCCGCTGTTGCGCGGTAAAACGATCGTCAATTTATTTTTTGAATCCAGCACACGCACACGCACCACTTTTGAACTTGCTGCCAAACGTCTGTCCGCGGACGTGCTCAACATCAATGTCAGCGCATCGTCTACCAGCAAGGGTGAAACCCTGCTCGACATGTTGCGTAATCTGGAAGCCATGCACTGCGACATGTTCGTAGTGCGTCACGCCGAAAGCGGTGCCGCACATTTCATCGCACGACATGTAGCCCAGCATGTCAGCGTCATCAACGCCGGTGATGGCAGTCATGCCCATCCTACACAAGCTATGCTTGACATGTTCACCATCCGCCGCCACAAACCCGATTTTTCGCGACTGACCGTAGCAATTGTGGGCGACATCCTGCACTCGCGTGTTGCACGCTCACAGATTCACGCACTCACCACTTTAGGCGTCAACGAAGTGCGGGTGATCGCACCTAAAACTTTGTTACCGGCCGCCATCGAAACATTGGGTGTGCATGTCTATCACGATCTGCGCGAGGGTTTGCGCGGGGTGGATGCCGTCATGATGCTGCGGCTACAGCGCGAGCGCATGCAGGGTGCCATGCTGCCGAGTGAGCACGAGTACTTTCATCTCTATGGACTCACTAGCGAAAAACTTGCTTACGCCAAACCTGATGCCATCGTACTTCATCCTGGTCCCATCAATCGCGGCGTAGAGATCGCATCTGAAGTTGCCGATGGCCCGCACTCCGTGATCCTGCAACAGGTTACGCATGGCACTGCCATACGCATGGCAGTAATGGCGATGATCCTGCAAGGTCAGAGTGCGAGTGAACCATCAAGAGGCACCCCATAATGCGGATTAGTATTTTAGACGGAAGAGTCATTGACCCGGCACAAGCCATAGACCAGGTACAAAATATTTATGTGGCTGACGGAAGAATTCTTGCACTAGGTAAAGCACCTGCTGGTTTCGGCGCCGATCGTGAGATTGATGCCAAAGGGCAAATCGTGTGTCCTGGACTAGTGGATCTCTGCGCGCGCCTGCGTGAACCAGGTCTGGAGCACAAAGCCACTATTGCCAGCGAGACTGCTGCCGCCGCGAGCGCAGGTATTACTACGCTGTGTTGTCCGCCCGATACTGATCCGGTGATTGATAATCCTGCTGTCGCGGAACTCATTCACCAACGTGCTGAACAAGCTGGTAAGGCGCGCGTTCTCACCTTGGGTGCGCTGACTAAAGGGCTCGCGGGCACACAGCTCAGCGAGATGATCGCCCTAAAGGAAGAAGGATGCGTGGGCTTAAGTAACGGCCTGCAACCGGTCAGCAATGCCCAGGTGCTGCGCCGCGCAATGGAGTATGCCGCCACCCATAAGCTCACTATTTTCCTGCATGCTGAAGATGTTTTCTTGCGCAACCGTGGCTGCGCACATGAGGGTGTCGTTAGCACGCGCTTAGGGTTGCCGGGCATTCCCGAAACAGCCGAAACTGCCGCCGTCGCGCGCGATCTGGTACTCATCGCACAAACCGGTGTGCGTGCACACTTTTGCCATCTTTCTTCCGCCCGCGCCGTAGAAATGATTACCCACGCACAACACGACGGCCTGCCCGTCAGTGCGGATGTCGCTGCGCATCAATTATTTCTTACCGAAATGGACATCAGCGATTTCAATAGTGATTGCCATGTATTGCCGCCATTGCGCAGCCTGCGCGATCGCGATGGTCTACGCAAAGCGGTAGCAGAAGGCTCTGTCAGCGCCATCTGTTCTGATCATCAGCCGCATGAACCTGATGCTAAACGTGCGCCGTTTATGAGTACGGAACCGGGTATCTCTGCGTTGGAAACACTATTGCCACTCACTCTGCGCCTAGTGGATGAAGGTGTGCTGAGCTTGAGTAATGCACTGGCACGGTTAAGTTCTGGCCCCGCGCACATTCTGGGCAAGGACATCGGTAGTCTGGCCGTCGGCAGACAGGCGGACATCTGCATTTATGATCCGGCGCACGTCTGGACACTCACCCGCGAACAACTGCACAGCCGAGGGAAAAATACACCCTTCGCCGGATGGGAGTTCAAAGGTCGAGTAACTCATACATTGTTAGGCGGGAAGCTGGTATATGAACTTGGCAAATAATAATCTCGCCTTTCCTTTTGTACCTTTTATCTTGTCTCAGTTTTTATGAACCACCGCGATACTATTTTCGTCGAAGACGCCGTTATCCTCAGCCATCAGGCGTATGCAGGCAATCAATATATTTTGCGCGTGCAGGCACCTGAATGCGCAGCGAAGGCCAGGCCTGGAAGTTTCGCTCATCTCAGTTGTGACCCGGCGCTGCCGATGCGCCGCCCGCTGTCTATCATGCGTGTGGACAAAGAAGCTGGCTGGGTAGAGTTTCTCTACAAGATATTCGGCCTGGGCACAACGCTCCTGGCCAAGCGCGAAGTGGGCGATACCTTAAATATGATGGGGCCGATCGGCGTCCCGTTCGCCTTGCATCCTGATAAACCACGTGCGTTGCTGCTCGGTGGAGGCGTGGGCATTCCGCCGATGATATTTCTCGCCGACGAACTCAGCCAATCAAAAGAGAGTTACCGGCCCTTCGCCATCATGGGCTCGGAAATACCCTTTCCTTTCACGGCACGCCCTTCACGCATCATGGTGCCCGGCATGCCGGAAGGTGTCATCGCCAGCATGCCTTTGCTGGAAGAGATGGGTATCCCCAGTCGGCTTACCAGTCTGCAAGGCTACCCGGGCTGCTTCGAGGGTTATGTGACTGATCTGGCGCGCGCTTATCTGGAGGCACTCACCACTGCACAACGCGCCGAGGTGGAAATTTTTGCCTGTGGGCCACATGCCATGTTGCATGCCGTAGCGAAACTCGCCCGCGACTACCAGTTGCCTTGCCAAATATCACTAGAGGAATTTATGGCCTGCGCCGTCGGTGGCTGTGCGGGCTGTACTGTCGAGATACAAACTCCACGCGGGCGCGCCATGAAGCGTGTGTGTGTAGACGGACCCGTGTTTGATGCAGAGAGTGTTGTAAATTTCCAGCAGTAGTGGACGACAGCCTCTTGCTGCCCGGTATTAATTACCGCCTTCTAACATCTGACTCAACCAGCTGCGCTTCTTCCAGATCTTCCCCTAACTTGCCCATTGCACCCTTACTGGCCAACTTGATTTTCAGACGCACTTCATTGGCTGAATCGGCATAGCGTATGGCATTGTCATAACTAATCTTGCCGGCCATATAAAGATCGAACAAATCCTGATCAAAGGTTTTCATGCCCGCCTCATTAGAACGGGCCATCAGCTCTTTCAATGCGTGCACTTCACCTTTGAGAATTAAATCGGCAGCAAGCGGGGTGTTCAACAGAATTTCTACCGCCACACTGCGAGCCTTGCCATCCACCGACGGTATGAGCAGCTGCGCAATCACGGCCTTCAAATTCAAAGACAAATCCATAAGCAACTGGGCGCGCCGCTCTTCCGGGAAAAAGTTAATGATTCGGTCCATGGCCTGGTTGGCGCTATTAGCATGTAGCGTGGATAAACATAGATGACCTGTTTCTGCAAATGCGATGGCGTAGTTCATGGTTTCACGGCTACGAATTTCGCCCAGCAGAATGACATCCGGCGCCTGGCGCAAAGTGTTCTTCAGAGCCGCATCATAGGATTCCGTATCAATACCCACTTCACGTTGCGTGATAATACAGTTCTTATGCTGGTGGAGATATTCAATAGGATCTTCAATCGTGATGATGTGGCCGTTACCGTTTTCATTACGGTAGCCAACCATCGCCGCGAGTGAACTCGACTTGCCAGTCCCCGTGCCGCCCACAAATATCACCAGGCCGCGCTTGGTCATGGAGATTTCCTGGAGGCTAGGCGGCAACCCCAATTCTTCAAATTTGGGAATCTTCGTTTCGATCTTGCGCAACACCATGCCGATACTATTGCGTTGCTGGAAAACATTCACACGGAAACGACCGATCTCAAAAGGGCTGATGGCGAAGTTGCATTCAAGTGTTTTTTCAAACTCTGAACGCTGCTGACCGTTCATGACACTCAACACCATCGAACGCGACTGCTCGGAAGATAGCGACGTCTGCGACAGCGGCATGATCTTGCCGTGAATTTTAAGGCTGGGTGGATAGCCTGCGGTAATAAACAAATCTGAGGCATTTTTCTGCACCATCAGTCTGAGTAGGGCATTAAAGTCCATAGCGTCCTCGCTTACTGCTTATTTAAAGTAGTCTTTATTTTCGGCACGGGCACGCGCCTCTGCTTTGTCCACCAAGCCCTTGCGCACCATTTCCTGCAGACATTGATCCAGCGTTTGCATGCCTTGCGCCTGACTGGTCTGAATAGCTGAGTACATCTGTGGAATTTTATTTTCGCGAATTAAATTACGTATCGCCGCATTATTAATCATGATCTCATGTGCCGCAATGCGCCCGCCGCCCACCTTCTTCAGTAGAGCCTGCGAAATCACCGCGCGCAGTGATTGGCCCAGCATGGCACGTATCATATCTTTCTCGCCTGCTGGGAACACGTCAATGATGCGGTCTATCGTGCTGGCTGCAGAATTTGTATGTAATGTTGCGAATACTAAATGACCGGTTTCCGCCGCCGTGAGTGCCAGGCGGATGGTTTCAAGATCACGCATTTCGCCGACCAGTATGATGTCGGGATCTTCACGCAAGGCCGAGCGTAACGCCTCGCTGAAACCCAATGTGTCGCGGTGTACTTCGCGCTGATTGATAAGCGACATCTTGCTTTCATGTACGAATTCGATGGGATCTTCAATGGTCAGGATATGGGCGTGCTCTTTCTCATTTTTATAGTTGAGCAATGCCGCGAGAGTGGTGGACTTACCCGAACCGGTAGGGCCTGTTACCAGTACAATGCCACGCGGAACATCCGCAATGGTTTTGAACACCGGTGGACAACCCAAATCTTCCAGGGTAAGCACCACCGAAGGAATGGTACGGAATACTGCTCCAGCGCCACGGTTATGATTAAAGGCATTCACACGAAAACGTGCAAGATTGGGTATTTCAAACGAAAAGTCCGTCTCAAAAAATTCTTCAAAACTCTTACGCTGCTTGTCCTTCATAATGTCATAAATCAGCCCATAGACTGTTTTATGATCGAGCGGAGGCACATTGATGCGGCGGATATCGCCGTCCACGCGTATCATAGGTGGCAGACCCGCGGAGAGATGCAGATCCGAGGCGCGATTTTTAACGCTAAAACCGAGCAGCTCAGTAATATCCATACTGGTAAGTCCCCTTACATTATTGGTGTAATAAGCTCTTGCTACTAAAAGTATAGCTTAACATCCATGGACGCAATCGAAACTATTCAGATCCGGCTCAACCAGGCGCGCGAACGCATTGCCCAAGCCGAGGCCCGCTTCGGTAGAGTGCCCAGCTCAGTAAGGCTTATGGCAGTCAGCAAAACCTTTCTGGCAGATGACGTCTACGGTGCGCTGATCAACGGCCAGCAACACTTTGGCGAAAACTACCTGCAAGAGGCGCTCACCAAAATGGCTGATGCCCGACTCAGCGGACAACACATTACCTGGCATTTTATCAGCCCCCTGCAATCTAACAAGACGAAAAAAATCGCAGCTCATTTTGACTGGGTGCATACCGTAGACAACTTGATAGTCGCCCAACGCCTGAATGATCAACGCCCTGACCAGCTCCCCCCGCTTAATATCTGTTTGCAAATCAATATCAGTAATGAAATAGGCAAAACTGGGGCCAACTTGGAGGAATTGCCGGAATTGGCTAGTGCTGTAGCGCAATTGCAGCGTTTACGGCTGCGTGGCCTGATGGCCATCCCCAAGCCCAGCACGGATTTTGAGCAGCAACGGCAGCCCTTTCGCGCCTTGCGCAAAGCCTTAGAAAATCTGCGTACTACCGGGCTGGAGCTCGACACGCTTTCTATAGGTATGTCCGGCGATCTCGAAGCCGCCATCGCCGAAGGCGCGACAATGGTTCGAGTGGGGACAGCCATTTTTGGCCCCAGACACCCGTGAAGTGTTAGCGCAGGCGACACTTTATATCGCTATGCGCTAAACTTCTCACTACCAGTTCAGGAGCACACGTTTGGAAAACCTTAATATCGCCTTCATTGGGGGAGGAAACATGGCGAGCAGTCTCATCGGCGGACTGATTGCCGATGGTCAACTTGCCCAAAACATCTGGGTCACCGACCCTGATGAGCTGAAACTGGCTGCCTTGCATAAACGCTTTCGTATCAACACCACCACTTCCAATCTCGAGGCACTAGGCGAGGCCCAGGCAGTCGTGCTGGCTGTTAAGCCTCAGCAACTCAAAGCGGTAGCCCAAGAGTTGGCCCCGCTCGTGACTGAGACCTCACCGCTGATAATTTCTATCGCTGCCGGTGTGCGCGAACCGGATTTATCCACCTGGCTTGGGGGTAAGGCCGCTGTCGTTAGAGCGATGCCTAATACCCCTGCGCTGGTACAAAGCGGTGCTACAGCTCTGTACGCCAACGCTTTGGTATCTCATGACCAGCGCAATCTGGCTGAATCTATCTTACGC
>JAYTIZ010000137.1:0-3138 GCA_043731445.1 Gammaproteobacteria bacterium
GCGTCTGCCGCGTTGCGTATGGTGCCTGCGCCCACTATCGCTTGCGGAACATCTTTGGTGATAGCACGCATGCAAGCCAGAGCAGCGGGAGTGCGCATGGTGATTTCCAACATACGCAGGCCGCCCGCCAGCAGGGCGCGCGCCATCGGCGCAGCGTGGGCGACATCATTCAGCACAATGACTGGGATCACGGGTTTATCTTGCATGATTTGCAAGGCGGTAAATTTCTCACTCATAGCCAGGTACATCCTCCCTCTTCGGCGGTCAGCACGTTATTGCGCATACCGGCGAACAATTCGCGCCCCATGCCTAGGCCGTTGGCCTCACGCAAGGCTTGCGGCATTTCCAATATCTCGCGTGATTCCCATTCCACAGCATTAATTAGCACATCCAACCTGCCGGTCAACGCGTCTAGACGGATTAAATCACCGTCGCGTACTTTGGCCAAAGGCCCGCCAGCGGCGGCTTCTGGCGATACGTGGATAGCAGCGGGAACCTTACCGGATGCACCGCTCATGCGGCCATCGGTCACCAGCGCCACGTCAAAGCCTTTGCTTTGCAGCGCTTTCAGCGGTGGTGTGAGCTTGTGTAGTTCAGGCATACCGTTGGCTTTGGGCCCTTGCCAGCGCACCACGCACACCGCGCTTTGGTTTAAGTCACCAGCGCTGAACGCGGCTAACAGCGCCTCTTGCGAGTCAAACACGCGGGCAGGCGCTTCTACGATGTGTTGTTCTTCTGGTACGGCAGAAATCTTAATCACGCTGCGCCCCAAATTGCCGCGCAGCACCTTGATGCCGCCGTTAGAGCTGAATGGCGACGCCACCGGCCGCACCACGCTGTCGTCTCTGGAAACGCCCACGGTGTCCCACACCAGCGCGGCATTGTCCAAGCGCGGGATGGCGGTGTATTCACGTATGCCTTTAGGGCGCACGGTGAGCACGTCTTCGTACATCAAGCCGCTGTCCAGCAGTTCGCGTATCACATAGCCAGGGCCGCCCGCTTCCTGGAAGCCGTTCACATCGGCCTCGCCATTGGGGTAAACACGCGCAATCAGCGGCACCACGTCGGATAAAGTGCAGAAGTCATCCCAGTTAATATCTATGCCCGCCGCACGCGCCACCGCCACCCAGTGAATCAGGTGATTGGTCGAGCCGCCAGTGGCCATCAGCGCCACCATGGCATTGATAATGCAGTGCTCGTCTATGATTTTTCCGATAGGCGCAAAGGTTTTGTTCTTGGTGATGTTGAGCACGCTGCGCACCGCCTCGCGCGTCAACTCGGCGCGGAAATCGCTGCCCGGGTTTACAAACGCTGTGCCTGGCACATGTAAGCCCATAGCTTCCAACAGCATTTGGTTGCTGTTGGCGGTGCCGTAAAACGTGCAAGTACCTTGACCATGGTAGGCCTTAGATTCAGTTTCCAGCAACTCGGCGCGGCCTACCTTGCCTTCTGCCGCTAACACGCGCATGTGTGATTTTTCGCTGTTGGACAAGCCGGTGGTCATCGGTCCGGCAGGGATAAACACGGTAGGCAGATGGCCGAAATGCAAGGCGCCTATCAACAAGCCCGGCACAATTTTGTCGCATACGCCCAGCATCAGCGCTGCATCGAATACATCATGGCTCAAGCCCACGGCGGCTGACATGGCAATCACGTCACGGCTGAATAGACTGAGTTCCATGCCCGGCATGCCTTGGGTAATACCGTCGCACATCGCCGGAACGCCGCCTGCCACCTGTGCGGTAGCACCATGTTTGCGCGCTTCGACTTTAATCAGGTCTGGGTAGCCCTGAAACGGCGCGTGCGCCGACAGCATATCGTTATACGCCGTGATAATGCCAATGTTAGGCGCCCGCTCCGCCACCACTTTCAGCTTGTCGTTGGCAGGCATGGCGGCGAACGAGTGCGCCACATTGGCACAACCCATGCGCTCCACGCCAGAGCTGCGTGCAGCCATACCATCAAGTCGTTGCAAATAAGCGCGGCGAGTAGCCTCGCTACGCTGGCGGATGCGATTCGCTACGGTTAAGACAGTCGGATTCATCAGAAAATGTACTCGAAAGCTAATAGACTAGAAAGGCCTAATCGTACACCCGAATCGGTGCATGCTGACAATTTTAAGTTTGTGTGCCCCTTCTCCCCTTGTGGGAGAAGGCTGGGATGAGGGGTGGTTCGTCATACCGGTGAAGACCGGTATCCAGTTCTAACAATAAAACCGTCGGGGATTGCCCTCTTTCTTGCCCTTCGGGTTTCCTGCGCGTGCTCGTCAAGACGGGCGTCAATCAAACTCTCCCTGACAGGCCACACAAGACGTGGCCTGTTGCGGAGTTCAAACAAGTGATTGCCGAAAGCCCCCGTCTTGCCTGTGCTGCTCGGCTGCGGCAGAAGCCTGTCCTGAGCTTGTCGAAGGAGGGTTAAAGTCAAAAGCAGCCCTCACCCCGACCCTCTCCCGCGGGGAGAGGGAGCTTCCATTGACTCCCGATAGCACGGTAAAGGGGAAATTAACCCATTACTACTGAAGAAAGTCATCTTTACCAGCATCAGTCCACTTATCCATTGATGAGCATAAATCGTCCCAGTACTTGTGAAGCAGTGGCAAGTTCTTCTGAGTGACCCAAGGGGTCTCAAGAGCTTCAAGTACATCGAATTGAGGTGTCGCAACTACCGAGCCGAAGGCCGCATCATAAAAAAATGAAGATGAAAGAAAGTTTGCAACGTAAACAATCTGTTGAAGGGCAGTATCAATATCGTTATAGGTGACTATCGGCAATGTTTCGGAATCTTCGGAAATTCGTTCGGCATGTGCCACACGCCTATCCGCCATAGCGCAGACTTTCTCAATCGCAGGATGAGAGAGGTGGTTTTTTAGTGTTGCCAAGATGGTTGACTGGATGGAATCACTTCGCTTTCGCTTACTTGGATTACCGGATAGCCTGTCAAAGGCCTTGTGCATAATCTCTGATGTTGCCCATGCTTTAGATCCTTTTGTAGGGAGCCAGCTAACATGCGTGCCACTACTCATATCAAGTGTCGAAACGTACTCCTGACCTGCCGACTGATAGTCGTAGGGAAGGCCGTCATAGCAGATGAACTTTTCTCGTGAGAGTAGTTCTGGCCGACGTTCTACCAATGCAATGA
>JAYTIZ010000138.1:0-6059 GCA_043731445.1 Gammaproteobacteria bacterium
CAATTAAATACTCTTGCAATATGGAGTGACTATGACCAAACAAGACGAGATCCATGGCTTGGCTTTCTGGAGCAAAATTCAGGAGATTGATCTGGTGAGTGCAATTTTGCGGGAATCTTTGGTCGCCGAACAGGCCGCCATGCAGCTCAATAAAGACCTGCTGGAGCTGATGCGGGAGCGCTCGCTGGTGCTGGAAGAGTATGAGCGGCGAATGGCTGCCTGTTATCCAAGCCACTCGTCCGCAGGATTGTCCTGACAACCCTGCGGATTTGTTGACGGTTGATCTTATTTAATCAGGCGTATTGTTAGAGGGTAGCGGTATGTTTCGCCATTAGAAGTTTTCACAGCCGCAATGATGCACAGCACGATATTGGCAATAACGACGGCCCATAACAACAGAATACCTATTAAAATGACGAACAAAATTGAAGATATGACAATCCCGATTAACACTGTGATCTGAAAATTGAGTGCTTCCTTGGACTGATCGGCCAGGAAGGCAGAGCTATCTTTTTTGAGCAGATAAACAATCAAAGCAGGGATGAAGCCAAAAAAGATTCCTGCTACATGGGTCAATACGGCAATATTGCGGTCATCTTTACTTGTTGTTTCATCAACCATGTTATTTCCCCTTAAAGGTCCAGTTGAAGGAAACTTCCCATAAAGCAGGGCTTAGCTTAGATAAACCCGACCTAAAACTCAACAAATCACCTAACTAGGGCTAGCTCAGCTGCCCATGGCACTGCTTATATTTTTTGCCGGAACCGCATGGGCAGGGCTCATTACGGCCCACTTTGCGGCCATCGCGTACGAAGGGGGCAGCCTGTGGAGTCTGGCCGCTTTCAGCCGGATTTCCGGAGAGAGCTTGTTCAGCCGCCTGATCGAGCGCACTGGCCTGTCCGTGCAGAAACTGCATGGACCCGTCAGGTGTTTGTTCGAGTGGCGGTAAAGCTTGTTCAGCACGTATCTCAAAGGTGCTGAGGATGCGTACTATTTCGCGCTTGATGCGCTCCAGCATTTGCGCAAATAACTCAAAGGCCTCGCGCTTGAATTCCTGCTTGGGATTTTTTTGTGCATAGCCGCGTAGATGGATACCCTGGCGCAGATAATCCATGGCTGCCAGATGATCCTTCCACAGGGTATCTAGACGTTCCAGCATGATTCTTTTTTCGATGTGACGCATTGTTTCGGCACCTACCACGGCCTCTTTAGCCTGGTAGTTTTTTTCGATCTCGTTTTGGATGCGCTCACGCAGTGTTTCTTCATGTAAGGAGTTGTCGCTGTGCAGCCAGTTCTGGATAGGCAGAGGCTGATGTAATTCCTGTTGCAAGGTCTGCTCAAGCCCGGGAATGTCCCACTGCTCCTCCATACTTTCCGGAACGATATGTTGGTTGATGAGGTCGTTCACGACATCATTACGTATGGCCGTGATGGTCTCCGAGACATCCTCCACGGCCATCAATTCGTTGCGTTGTTCGTAGATCACTTTGCGCTGGTCGTTGGCGACATCATCGTATTCCAGCAGTTGCTTGCGGATATCGAAATTGCGCCCTTCTACTTTGCGCTGGGCATTTTCAATCGCCTTGGTTACCCACGGATGTTCGATGGCTTCACCTTCGTTCATCCCCAATTTTTGCATCAAGCCGGCAACACGATCGGAGGCGAAGATGCGCATCAGGCTGTCTTCCAGCGACAAATAAAAACGGCTGGAGCCAGCATCACCCTGGCGTCCGGAACGGCCGCGCAACTGGTTGTCGATACGCCGCGATTCGTGGCGCTCCGTACCGACAATATGTAAGCCGCCGGAGGCGAGCACCTCGTCGTGACGTGCCTGCCATTCCTGGCGGAGTTGTTGTTTGGTGTTGGCGTCTGCTTCGGGTGGCAGGGCGCTAAGCTCTGCTTCCAGGCTGCCACCGAGCACGATGTCGGTGCCGCGGCCTGCCATATTGGTGGCGATGGTGACGGTGCCGGGTCGCCCGGCTTGCGCGACGATTTCCGCTTCACGTTCATGGAACTTGGCATTCAACACCTGGTGCTTGATCTTGTCCTGTTCCAGTAAACCTGACAGATGTTCAGAGATTTCGATGGATACCGTGCCGACCAGCACGGGCTGGCGACGTGCCTGGCAATCTTTGATGTCTGTGATGATGGCGGTGAATTTTTCTTTGGCAGTGAGGTAGACCAGGTCGCCATAGTCTTTGCGAACCATGGGTTTGTGCGTGGGGATAACCACCACTTCGAGACCGTAAATCTGCTGGAATTCGTAGGCTTCTGTGTCAGCCGTGCCGGTCATGCCAGAAAGTTTTTGGTAAATGCGGAAATAATTCTGGAAAGTGATCGAGGCGAGTGTTTGATTTTCGTTCTGAATCGCCACACCTTCTTTGGCTTCAACGGCCTGGTGCAAGCCCTCTGACCAGCGGCGGCCTGGCATGGTACGTCCAGTGAACTCGTCCACGATGATAACCTGATTATCTTTGACGATATATTCCACATCGCGCTGGAACAGAGCATGCGCACGCAAGGCGGCGGTGAGATGATGTACCAGGCTGATGTTCGCGGCATCGTACAGGCTGGCATTCTCTTTCAGGAGATTCGCTTCCGCTAACAACTCCTCTACGCGTTGGTGACCTTCTTCGGTGAAATAAGCCTGACGCGCTTTCTCATCTACCGAGTAATCGCCGGGGCCGTTTTCTTCCTGTTGTTTAGTGAGATGCGGGATGAGAGCGTTGACCTTCTGGTAGAGCTCGGAGTTATCATCCGTAGGGCCGGAAATAATCAGCGGGGTACGCGCTTCGTCAATCAGGATGGAGTCCACCTCATCTACGATGGCAAAATTAAGTTTCCGCTGCATGCGCGAGGTCGTGGCAAAGGCCATGTTGTCGCGCAGATAGTCAAAGCCATATTCATTATTAGTGCCGTAGGTAATATCGGCAGCATAGGCGATGCGTTTTTCATCGGAATCGATGCCGGGTACCACGACACCGGTGGTCATGCCCAGAAAACCGTACAACTGGCCCATCCACTTCGCGTCGCGCCGCGCCAGATAATCGTTCACCGTCACAACGTGGACACCTTCGCCCGGCAAGGCGTTGAGGTATGCGGCCAGCGTGGCGACCAAGGTTTTACCTTCGCCGGTGCGCATCTCGGCGATTTTGCCTGAGTGCAGCACCATGCCGCCAATCAACTGTACGTCGAAGTGCCGCATGTTGAGGACACGCTTACCGGCTTCGCGTACCACGGCAAAGGCCTCGGGCAGCAGGATATCCAGTTCCTCTCCTTGCTTCAGGCGCGTGCGAAATTCATCGGTCTTGGCGCGTAGAGCGATATCGGAGAGACCGACCAGAGCAGGCTCGAAGGCATTGATCTCCTCGACGATCTTGTACATACGCTTGAGCAACCGCTCGTTGCGGTTGCCGAAAATTTTACTGAGGAATTTGCTGGCCATGGACGGTTAGACGCACTAAAAGGGAAGCTTGTTAAAGTTCAGGAAAGGATAGTATGGGATAAGATATGATTAACGGGAGAAAGCAAAGTTCCGAGACAGTATTATAGCTTAACTAAGGCCACTATGCCCATGAGCTCACTAAAATCCGTAGGCAAGGTACTGCAGGACAATGCCGGTGAACTGGGCGGTTTAATGGCGCATGCCGCCCGTTTGCAACGTGCCAGCAAGTTATTGTGCGAATATCTGGATGCTCCGCTCAATCAGCATTGTCAGGTGGCCAATATCAAAGAGGACATCATTGTAGTGCACGCAGATTCATCTGCCTGGGCTGCCAAGCTGCGCTTTCATGTTGCGGGGATGCTGACACACCTTAAACAGCAGCAGGAATTTAATACGTTGCGGTCGGTGCTGGTGAAGGTGAGTCGAAATACCGATACAAGGTAAACACAGGTACAAGCAAAAAACGCTCTGTGAGCGTTTTCCTGCGTTTAAGCTAAAGCAGGCTGCAGATATGAAATCGGCGCATGCGCCGCATCATCGAAGCTGACCAGTTCCCAGGCGCTCTGATCGGCGGTCAAACAGCGTAGTAAGCGGTTGTTGAGCTCGTGACCGGACTTGTGGCCGCTGAAGGCACCAATAAGGCTGTGGCCAAGTAGATATAAATCGCCGATAGCATCCAGCACCTTGTGTTTGACAAATTCATCTTCGTAGCGCAAGCCGTCTTCATTCAGAATGCGGTAATCGTCCATCACGATGGCGTTGTCCAGCGTGCCGCCCAGGGCAAGATTCTTGTTTCGTAAAATTTCCAGGTCACGCATGAAACCGAAGGTACGTGCGCGGCTGACCTCTTTCACGAATGACGTGGTGGAAAAATCCATGCACACATCTTGGCTGCGGCCACGGAACACCGGGTGGTCGAAATCAATGCAGAAGGACACTTTGAATCCTTCAAAAGGATCGAAGCGAGCCCATTTATCGCCATCTTCCACTTTAACGGAGTGCTTGATGCGAATGAAACGCTTGGCGGCGTTTTGCTCTTCAATACCGGCTGACTGAATCAGGAATACAAAAGGGCCAGCGCTGCCGTCCATGATAGGTACTTCAGGTGCGCTCAAATCAATATAGGCATTATCAATGCCCAGACCGGCGAGCGCCGATAACAGATGCTCCACAGTAGAGATACGGACATCACCGCGTACTAGAGTGGTGGAGAGGCGAGTGTCCCCGACGTTTTCCGGACGGGCAGCGATTTCTACCGGCTCGGGCAGGTCGACGCGGCGGAACACGATACCGGTATTGACGGCAGCGGGGCGCAGGGTAAGGTAGACCTTGTCGCCGGTGTGCAGACCCACGCCAGCGGCGCGGATGACATTTTTTAGTGTGCGTTGTTTTATCATTTTTTTTATAGCTCTCACTGCCGGAATAGCGGGCAGAATCTTAATGATAGCATAGCAGTTAAGCCTTTGCCTAGCCTCAGCTTTTTGCAGGGGCTAGGCTAGCAGGCAGGCCTTTTCTTAATGTAACTAATAGAGCTGCGGACTTAATCCGCCTGGCGCCGTAAAAATGCCGGAATATCAAGATAGTCCATATTGGTATCCTGTCCGGCATTGTAGCGGTCCGCTGCCTGATTACGAATGACCGTGGGGCGGTCCAGCTTTTCGTAATCCACCAAGCCACTGTTATTGCGATGCACCAGTTTGATCGGCCGCTCCTCTACCTTGGCAACTGCTGAGCCCAGACCGGTAGCCACCACAGTGACACGCAGCTCATCTTTCATGTCTGGATCGAGCACGGTACCGACGATCACCTTAGCGTCATCTGCTGCCATGTCGCGAATGGTGTTGCCGACTTCCTCGAATTCACCGATGGACATATCAGTGCCAGCGGTAATGTTCACCAGGATGCCGCGTGCGCCCGCCAGGCTGATATTTTCCAGTAAAGGACTGGCGATGGCAGTTTCGGCGGCTTTGCGCGCGCGGCTTTCACCGCAGGCGACGCCTGAGCCCATCATGGCCATACCCATTTCGGACATGACGGCCTTGACGTCGGCGAAATCCACGTTGATAAGGCCCGGACGAGTGATGAGTTCCGCGATACCCTGCACGGCACCCAGCAACACATTATTGGCAGCTTTGAACGCCTCCAGCAGGCTGATGTTTTTGCCTAATACGCTGAGCAGCTTTTCATTGGGGATAGTGATGAGCGAGTCCACATACTGGGTCAACTCTTTAATTCCCTGCTCAGCTATCTGCAGACGTTTCGAACCTTCAAACGGGAAAGGCTTGGTGACGACCGCGACGACCAGAATGCCCAGTCCGCGCGCTATTTCCGCCACGACGGGCGCAGCGCCTGTGCCGGTGCCGCCGCCCATGCCGGCGGTGATGAAGACCATATCCGCACCCTGGATAACTTCGGTGATGCGTTCGCGATCTTCCAGTGCCGCCTGTTTCCCGACATCAGGATTCGCACCTGCGCCCAAACCCTTGGTGATGGCCCCGCCTAATTGCAAGGTGGTACGCGCCGAGCTGTTACGCAGTGCTTGGGCGTCGGTATTGGCGCAGATAAAATCCACGCCTTCGACATTGGCCGAGACCATGTGCTCGACGGCATTACC
>JAYTIZ010000139.1:0-3622 GCA_043731445.1 Gammaproteobacteria bacterium
GCACGCCTGTCGCAAGTCATCCATTCGCTCGACGCCGACACCCTGACGCATGTTGTGCGCGCCTTCAGCACCTATTTCAGTCTGGTCAACCTCGCCGAAGAAGCTTTCCAGCATCGGCAGCGCCGCCTGCAGGTGCGCGTTGGTGGCCCATTGTGGGTGGGGTCCTTCGACCATACACTGCGCCAGTTCAAAGGCGTCAACGCACAACAATTCCAAAGCCTGCTCGACCGGCTTGCCTTTCTTCCAGTCATCACCGCGCACCCTACCGAATCCAAGCGCCAGACCATCATGGAAGCACTGCGGCGCATTTTTATTACCAGCGAACGCCTGAATGATCCCGCCCTCAGTAAACAGGAGCGTGACGAAATTATTGAGCTACTGGAAACACAAATTCAGATTCTGTGGAAGACCGATGAGGTGCGCAGCATCAAACCGCAAGTGCGCGACGAAATCAAAAACGGCCTGCTGTATTTTCAGGAATGTCTGTTCCAGGCGGTGCCGCTTACCTATCGCTACATGGAAAAAGCCATCCGTAAGACGTACAAAGATCAGACTATCCGTGTACCCAGTTTTATCCGTTTCGGCTCGTGGGTAGGCGGTGATCGTGACGGCAACCCTAACGTCAAACCTGAAACAACCGCCCTGGCAATTCGCTTACAGGCACGCGCCGCACTGTTGGAGTATGTTGCGCGCATCACCGCCCTGAGCCGCATATTGACGCACTCCAGCCAGCTTTGCCAACCTAATAAAGCCTTCATGGCCAGCCTGGAAGCCGATGAACCTCTCAGTCATAAAATCTTCGGGGAAAACTACGAGCGCTTCGGTCACGAACCTTACCGTCGCAAACTGTATCTCATGCGCCATCGTCTGGAATGCAATCTGCGTACAGTGAAAAATCGCCTGGAAGGGCATGGTGAGATTCGTGACGGGGGTTATAGTTCGGAACAGGAATTTCTCGCCGATTTATACCTCATTGATGCATCACTACGCTCACACGGCGACCATGACAGTGCTGATGGTGAGCTGAAAGACTTGATCCGCCTGGTGGAAACCTTTGGCTTCTTCCTGCTGCGGCTGGATGTGCGCCAGGAGTCTTCGCGCCACACGCAGGCGGTCACTGAATTGTTTGCGCAACATTCCGATAAAGTGGATTACCTGTCCCTATCGGAAGCGGAGCGTATGAAGTTACTCGCCGCTGCTATCAAATCAGGTGGTATGACTGTAGATGTCCACGCATTAAGCCCGGCTACACAACAGACCCTGGCGGTATTTAAGGTGATGGGTGAGATGAGTGCCGAAACCAGTCCGCAAGTGTTCGACAGTTACGTCATCTCCATGACGCGCGCAGCCAGTCACGTGATGGAGGTTTTAGTACTGGCCGGTCAGGCCGGACTGGTGGGGCGCAACACCCAAGGCTGGTTCTGCAACATTCATGTCACGCCGCTGTTTGAAACCATTCAAGATCTGGAACGCATCGAACCGGTGCTGAGTGCTTTGCTGGATAACCCGACTTACACGGCACTGCTGAAAGCGTCGGGCAATTTACAAGAGGTGATGCTGGGTTATTCAGATTCCTGTAAAGACGGCGGCATTCTCGCCTCTGCGTGGAACCTCTACGAAGCACAGAAAAAGATCACGATGTTAACGGCTGCGCGCAACATTGACTGCCGCTTATTTCACGGACGCGGCGGCACTATCGGACGCGGCGGTGGCCCCACGCACGAATCCATCTTGTCGCAACCGCAGGGTACTATCCACGGTCAGATCAAGTTCACCGAACAAGGTGAGATGGTTTCGTACAAATACAGCAATACCGAAACGGCAGTCTATGAACTTTCGGTGGGCATTACTGGCCTCATCAAGGGCAGCCGTTCGCTCATCGAACCTACGACTGCGGAGAATAAAGATTACCTCGCAGTCATGACTGAACTGGCACGGCGCGGCGAAACAGCGTATCGCGAGCTAACCGATCGCACTGAAGGTGTCCTCGATTATTTTTATGAAGCCACACCGATAGACGAGATCGGTCAGCTCAATCTGGGCTCGCGGCCTTCGCATCGCAACAAGGCAAATCGCTCTAAAGATTCCATCCGCGCGATACCCTGGGTATTCGGCTGGGCGCAGTCGCGCCACACTATTCCTGCGTGGTATGGCATCGGCACCGCATTGGAAAGCTGGTGTGGTGAAAATCGTGAACGCTTCGCCCAATTACAAGCCATGTACCGTGAATGGCCATTCTTCCGCGCCCTGCTCAGTAACACTCAGATGGCCTTATTCAAAGCTGACATGCAGATTGCCAGCGAATATGCCGGGCTTTGCACCGACCCCGAACTTGCCAAGCGTATCTACGAGATGATTCGTAGCGAATATCAGCGCACTGTGACGCAAGTGCTGGCTGTGACGGGAGCAAAAAATTTGGTTGAGGAAAATCCGTTCCTGGCACTCTCCTTGAGCAGGCGCAATCCTTATCTCGATCCGCTGAATCACATTCAGGTCACGTTGCTTGAACGCTACCGTAATAGTGCATTGGATGAAACCGAACGCGCTGCCTGGCTCGCTCCGCTGTTGCGCTCCATCAACGCCATCGCGGCAGGCATGCGTAATACTGGGTAAGAAGTGAGTAATAAAAGAGGGTGAGGCTACCGCCCCACCCCACAGAATTACTGTTGTGCTATAAGCGTTACTGAATAGTCCACTTTGCCGGTGCAGCTGTGTCGAGCTTGATCATGCCACTGGGGCTATGTGTCTTCGCATCGTCAGTCGCTACTAACTTGACCTCGGTACCAGCAGGTGCCGCAACATCAAAGGTTTTGGTCTCACTAGGGCCTACTTTGCCTAGCGCTTTCTTTTCCTTACCCCACTCAGCTTCCACATTCATCGCATGCGGCATCGGGTTGGTAATCGTTACCTGAGCTGCTGCGTGTTCCATCTTATCCATCTCTGCACCATAGGCAGATGCAGCAAGGAATGCTCCAAAAAACAAAACACTTACAAAACTGGCTAGTTTATTCATGGCGATTCTCCTTTCGTTTAAAATTCATGACATAAAATTGACAATATAAGCACCGGAATAATTTCCCCGTGATCAATCTTTAGGACATTATTCAGACCAAAAAATTCATCAGCTATTACACTACTTGGGTTAAATCAGGCGACCTGCACCGGTGTCGAATTACGGCAATGGGTGATACGATTTTTTTCGTCTACATAAACGAGGGTGGGCTGAAAATTAGCAAGCTCATGATGATTCAGCACGGCGTAAGCGGCGATGATGACGCGGTCTTGGGCTGAGGCCTTGAGTGCGGCGGCCCCATTGAGGGAGATGATGCCGGAGTTATCTTCGGCACGAATGGCATAGGTCGTTAAGCGCTCGCCATTATTGAGGTTATAGACATGAATCTGCTCGTATTCGCGGATCCCCGCAGTATCGAGCAGCTTGCCATCAATCGCGCAAGAGCCTTCGTATTCGAGCTCGACATGCGTGACGCGGGCGTGGTGCAACTTGGCTTTGAGTAGGGTGTATTGCATGGCCTATCTCCAAATAAGGTGGGCTTATTATCCGACTTTAAGCGCTGGGCTTCAATGTAAACCGCACGTTATCAATCAAACGTGCCCTGCCTAG
>JAYTIZ010000140.1:0-2899 GCA_043731445.1 Gammaproteobacteria bacterium
GAATACTGGCCTACCAATACTTGCGATAGCGGGGATTGCGGGTAGATGAAAAACTTATTGGGATCACGAGGGTGGCGCATCCAGTTTTTAGCCGGTGCCGCCACATCGTTAAACCAGTTGATATTAAACCTGTCCATCTCTTCGCGGGTCGTCTCTTTCACCACCCGCCCAGCCTTAACTTGAAATATCTCCATCAACCTCAAACTAGTAGCAGGCGCAGATTGAATCACGGTACTGTCAGTGCAAGGTATATCGCCAATCACTGAGAACAGATCAGGACGTATCTCAGCCATCTCAGCCAATGCGAAATTGGCATAACTTACAAGATCACTATCACTGTACCGATAACCACTTGACGCATCTAAGTCATTCAATATCCCACGGGCATCGGTCATGGCCGCCTGGATAAGTAATGCACCCACCGTTACTCAACCTTAACTTTACGTGGCTTTTTATCAGCAACATCTTCTTTATCTTCTTTCGCCACAACATCATCGGCGATCTCATACGCCTCTGGTATTGCCAGAAGTATTTTTAGGTGCTGCTTATCGGTGACATCGCAACTATGATTGCCGTCTTTATCTGTTGCAAAATGATATTCCACGCCATCCAAATCTATGTGCGTACCGCCACTGCGCAGCAAGATACAGTTCAACTTCATAGTAATTTCCTCAAAAAAAGGGGGGGCAGAGCCCCCCAATAGACTAAGCTCCGAAGCGAGACGGACGGTAATAGACAGTTAAACCAATCTGTCCACCGGCAGTTCCGGTAGCAGGGGCAGTCTGGACTTTAATGCCAATGCTGCGCTCTACACCTGTTGGGACAACACGGAAGGCACCTCGCGTGGTCGGACGGGCAACCGTACCAGCCTGGCCGACATTGGACGCAGCAAAAAGCTCCGTGCCAACAGTACGAGCCAAATTCACATCACCTGGCGTACCCGACATAAGACCTACATCGAATGCAACGGTAGGGACACCGTTGGTATCAATGTCATCACTGTCTAAAATAGCATCAACAATGGTGTGGTCTGGGGGCAGCTTAACCATCTCAATAACGTCATTGAGAACTAGCGCTGCGGTCATATTAAAAAACCCACGCACAACCTTTGCTTCACCGGCCTCATTAGCATCAACGGAAGGACGGTTATTCTTTGCATCATCTGACTGATAGAACGGCATGATATATCTCCTTAATAAAAAGTAGACGCACTCTTGCGCGTTTAATAGGGTTGTTAGCCTGGGTCAGCGGCGGCGGAATCAACTGAGATCACACCAAAATCCAACCCATTGAAGGTGCATTTTTTAATGCCGAAGATGGACGAGGTAGCAATAACGACCTGATTACCGTTGTCACGGCTCTCTTCATTCCAGTCGAAACGCAGGCCCGTGCCAGGTGAGCCAAAGGCCACCACAGCAGCCTGCGAACCCAGGAACAGGGAGCGTGAAGCAGTGACGTTCGCGCCGGCACCGTAGTCACTAAAACGAATGACACTCTTGTGCTGGTGCAAAACTACGTTGCTGTACATACCAAGGCCACCCTTGAAGATCGGGTTATTGCGACCCTCTGCGGCAGCAGCGGCTTTCTGAATGTCCAGCCAGCCACCAGTAGTCGCAGTGATGCGCAAGTTGTAGGCGTCAAACGGGGTCATCAGCAAAACGTAGTGCTCTTCACCATCAATCATAATGGGCTGAATCTGCGGCACAGCCTGGACACCACCACCCATCATCGTTGCGCGTGTTACCAAACGCTCGATAGTTCCCAGGGCCATTTTGTCTGAGGCAACAAGCGAGGCTTTGCTGGTAGCTACACCACTGTACAAAATGTGCGCAGCATCAGGGGCAGTCAGAGGGTTGTTGGCAAAACCAGTGTACGAGGTCGGATAGGTGTAATCCGTCGCTACACCACGGGCACCAGACAAGTACATGAAGAAGAGCTCATCAAACAGACGGCCCCACCATTCAGCCTGACGTTTCTTGGAAATCTGACGCAAGTTGTATAACGTGCGCTTGCGCGTCATACGACCGCCGGTGTTTACACCACCGCGAGCCTGGTCAATGTAAACGTTGTCAGTGTAGAACTTGAGGTCTTCCTCATTACCTTCCAGCACGTTATCGCCTTCAATAGGCTGCATGCGAAGCTGTAGGTTAAGGTCGTAGGTGATCTGCTCCCCCGCGTCATTGGAAAGAGCATCAAGCTGCTGAATAGGCATGGAAGACATATCCCCCATACCCATAAACTTCTTCTCGAAATAGGCTAAGCGAGCGACGTCAATCGCCAGCGAGCCACTGTAACGCTTTACGGCCTTGGCATCATTTAAGCCAATAATTGTACGCATGAATGTACTCCTTAATTAAAAGGCACACTCATGCGCACCGACCTGTGAAGCCGCACTAGGCGGCAGTTATATGCTGCTACGCAGCAGATTCTTTTTTGTAATTCAACCCTAGATGAGCCATCCTGTGTGTCACAGGCAGGCGCGAAATTTTAACGTCCTTGTCGGCATCAATCCTGAGTCTCGCCAGCTTTCCGCTCTTATCTTCAAGCGTTACAGTGGCCTCTCCAATAGACACAGCATCGCCTATTTTTAAGTCAATATGCAGAGCCATTAACCAGCCTTGAGGTATTTTTCTTTCTGGCTGTCAGTGAGCTTTACCAGTGCTTTTTCGTAATCCATACCCTCTAACTTGTCGAGATAGGCAAATTCATCTTGTCCAGTATCGCTCAGCTCAGCAGACGGAAGGTTAGCCAGAGTTTTAGGAACTGCTGCTAGATTGGGTTTGGCGCGGGCAACAGGCTTAACGTCGGGCTTAACCTCAACCTTATCACCAAACTTCTCCATCACCCTTGCATGTGCCATCCGCAATATCGCGGCGTCGGACTTGCTGGCGTTCTCTTT
>JAYTIZ010000141.1:0-3741 GCA_043731445.1 Gammaproteobacteria bacterium
CTGCGCCTGGCTAACGATGTCCGCCAAATCGTGCACGACTACCCCCAAAACGAAAAAGGGAAGGCTGATGGCCCTCCCTTCTGGTGCCGCGTGTAAGAGTCCTTAGTTGGACGGGAGATGGGCCTTGGCCTTCTCTGCGAGCTGCGCAAATGCGACTTTGTCGAAGACGGCGAGATCGGCCAATACTTTGCGATCAATATTGATTAGACATTTTTGCAATCCGTTCATCATGCGGCTGTACGACAAGCCACATTCACGTGCTGCCGCATTGATGCGGACAATCCACAGGCCGCGAAACTCGCGCTTCCTCTGACGCCGGTCACGGTAGGCATATTGGCCAGCCTTGATGACGGCTTGCTTGGCGACGCGAAAAACATTCTTGCGTGCGCCACGATAACCCTTGGCCTGCTCGAGAATCTTTTTATGTTTGGCGTGGGCAGTTACGCCGCGTTTTACTCTGGACATGGTTGTTTATCTCTTGAAATCAGCTAAAAGGCAGCAGACGGCGCAGCCCTGGGACATCGGATGCATCGACCATTTCATTGGTGCGCAGATGACGCTTACGCTTGGTGCTTTTCTTGGTCAGAATATGGTTCAGGTGCGACTGGGCATGCTTAAAGCCGCCCGATGCCGTGCGTTTAAAACGCTTGGCAGCACCGCTGTTCGTTTTCATCTTAGGCATTGCAAAATTCCTTAATAAACTACACTTAATTCAACAGGGCACTAACGTTTTGGTGCGATCAGCATAACCATCTGACGGCCTTCCATACGTGGAAACTGCTCCACGATGCCTATTTCTGCCAGGTCTGCTTCGACCCGCTTTAACAACTTGACGCCTAGTTCCTGATGGGCGAATTCGCGGCCACGGTAACGCAGTGTGACTTTGGCCTTGTCGCCGTCCTTGAGGAAGCGTGTCAGGTTGCGTAATTTTACCTGATAATCGCCTTCTTCTGTGCCGGGGCGAAACTTTATTTCCTTAACCTGAATCTGCTTTTGCTTTTTCTTGGCGGAATGCTGCTTCTTGCCTAGCTCGAACAGATATTTGCCGTAGTCCATCACGCGGCAAACTGGGGGCGTAGCGTTCGGTACAATTTCTACCAGATCCAGTTCGGCTTCCAGAGCAATGCGTTGTGCCTCATCCAACGGCACGATTCCTAATGCTTCTGCCTTGCTACCGATCAGGCGCACCTGAGCGGCAGTAATTTCCTCATTCAGACGAGTCTCTTTTTCAGCGGCGATACGTTAATCCTCCAAAACAGCACAGCCGCGGCTCGCGATATCTGTGCGGATGAGATCAATAAACTGCTGGAGTGGCATTACTCCGAGATCTTCACCGCTTCGCGCGCGCACGGCCACGGTATTATTCTCAGCTTCCCTATCACCTACGACGAGCATGTAGGGTACGCGTTGCATGGTATGCTCGCGAATTTTAAAGCTTATCTTCTCATTTCTCAAGTCCGCATTGACCCGTAGACCCTGTTTTTTGAGCGTTTGCTCACATTTAAGGACATATTCGGCCTGTTTATCGGTGATATTCATCACCACCGCCTGCACAGGAGCGAGCCAGGCAGGGAAGGCTCCGCCGTGTTCCTCGATCAATATCCCGATGAAACGTTCCAGCGAACCGAGGATGGCGCGATGCAGCATGACCGGCACCCGCTTGCTGCCATCTTCGGCGATGTAATAAGAGCCCAGGCGTTCGGGCATGGAGAAATCCACCTGAATGGTGCCGCACTGCCAGACGCGTCCGATGGAGTCTTTCAACGAGAATTCGATCTTGGGGCCATAAAACGCGCCCTCACCGGGTTGCAGTGTCCAGTCCAGGCCCTTGTTGTTCAAGGCCAGTTCCAGCGCTTGCTCGGCTTTGTCCCAGACCGCATCGGAACCGACACGGTTCGCCGGGCGGGTAGAGAGCTTGATGATGACTTCTTTGAACCCGAAGTCGGCATAGACCTTATAGAGCAGGTCAATAAAGGCCGACACTTCGTTTTGCACTTGCTCTTCGGTGCAGAAAATATGAGCGTCGTCCTGCACGAAATTGCGCAGGCGCAGCAGGCCGTGCAGAGTGCCGGAAGGTTCATTGCGATGGCAGGAGCCAAACTCGGCGAGCCGCAGCGGCAGATCACGATAGCTCTTCAGGCCCTGATTAAACACCTGTACGTGGCAGGGGCAGTTCATCGGCTTCACCGCGTAGTCGTGTTTCTCTGACTCGGTGGTGAACATGAGTTCCTTGAATTTATCCCAGTGGCCGGATTGCTCCCACAGGCTGCGATCCACGACTTGCGGGGTGCGGATTTCCTGATAACCGTGATTGCGCAGCAGGCTGCGGATATAGTTTTCAACTTCCTGATAAATACGCCAGCCGTGGTCGTGCCAGAACACCATGCCGGGCGCTTCTTCCTGAAAATGAAACAGATCGAGCTGCTTGGCAAGTTTGCGGTGATCGCGTTTCTCGGCCTCTTCGATGCGATGCAGATACGCCTTGAGCGCCTTGGCGTCAGTCCAGGCGGTGCCGTAAATACGTTGTAGCATCTCGTTTTTCGAATCGCCGCGCCAATAGGCTCCGGCCAGCTTGGTTAGTTTGAAAGCCTTGAGCTTACCGGTATTCGGTACGTGCGGGCCACGACAAAGGTCGATGAAATCACCTTGCTTGTACAGCGAGATGGTTTGATCGGCGGGGATGTCGTTGATAATTTCCGCCTTGTAGACCTCACCCATGTCGCGGAAAAACCCGACCGCGTCGTCGCGCGGCATGACGCTACGGCTGACGGGGGAGTCCTGTGCCGCGAGTTCTGTCATCTTGGCTTCGATGGCTGCCAGGTCTTCAGGAGTGAAGCGCCGCTGATAGGCGAAGTCGTAGTAAAAGCCGTCTTCAATCACTGGCCCGATAGTGACCTGGGCGTCCGGAAATAATGCCTTGACGGCTTGCGCGAGAAGATGCGCCGTGGAGTGGCGGATAATGTCCAATGCTTCAGGGTCGCGCTCGGTGACGATGCTTAATTGTGCATCGTGGTCGAGGACATATGAAGTGTCTACGAGTTTGCCATCCACTCTGCCCGCGAGTGCCGCTTTGGCCAGACCAGCGCCGATTGAGGCTGCCACATCAGCAACACTTACGGGTTGGGGATAATCGCGGCGACTGCCGTCAGGAAGGGTGACTACAGGCATGGTGTATGTTCCTATCTTCAGTGGCGACCCTTACCAAAGGCCGCGTGAGTAACCGCGCCATGCGCGATTTCGTTTACTCTGGTAGGCGCGAGTGGGATCGAACCACCGACCACTTCCATGTCAAGGAAGTGCTCTACCACTGAGCTACGCGCCTGCTGTAAACGAGCATTTTAGCCTACCCGCGTGGTTCACTCAACTTTAGCGAGCAACAAAACCAGGGATGGGTACATTTCAGGACGAAAGATTATCCAACCTTTCTGTTGAGCAGGCCAAGCTGGCGGGCTTCCAGGAGCTTAATCTCGTCGCGGAGTTGTGCGGCCTCTTCAAATTCCAGATCGCGGGCATGTTTGTACATCTGCTGTTCCAGTTTCTTGATCTTCTGCAGCAGTTTTTCCGGCGAGAGAGCACAGTATTCGATAATATCTTCGGCCACCTTGGCGTATTGGCGGGGTGTACCGGGGCTGCCGCTATAGCCGCCTTCCATGATGTCATTGACCGCTTTCTGGATGCCGCGCGGCGTGATGTTGTGCTCTATGTTGTACGCGATTTGTTTATTGCGGCGGCGGTCGGTTT
>JAYTIZ010000142.1:0-6270 GCA_043731445.1 Gammaproteobacteria bacterium
TTTCTTCACCCTCATGCGTGCTGGCGGCAATCCACACGGCACGATCTGACCCCCAGCTGCGGCGCAATACGGCGGCCTCTTCGTGGAGACTGGCAGGCAACCTGATATCAAACTTGATACTACCAGTAGTATGTACACGCTCTGGTGGCGCGCCCAGTGCGATCAGACGGGCGGCATCTTGCTCGGTCTGTGCGGCTATAGCTGAGACTTTGGTCAAGGTTTCTTTAATGATGCCGACTACGCGCCGGTAGCCGCGTGCCGAACGCTCTGACATGCGCGCGTTAGCCAAAATAATAGGAATGCCGAGCTCATGACAGTAATGAAAAATATTCGGCCACAACTCAGTCTCCATGATGATCGCGAGGTGTGGGCGAGTGTGCACTAGAAAGCGCTGCACTGCACCGGGGAGATCATACGGAACATAGCAATGCAGCACATCCTGAGGGAAATTGGCACACACGCGTTCCGAACCTGTCGCGGTGAACGTTGTGAGTAAAATCTTCTGGCTGGGGAAGCGCTTACGCAAAACATTGACCAGAGCAGTTGCCGCTTGCACTTCGCCTACTGAGACAGCGTGCACCCATAGCGTACCGCCTTGCACGGATAGATTCTCTGGAACCCAGCCAAAGCGTTCTGGCCAGCGCCGCCAATAGGCGGAGTTGCGCCATCCGCGCCAGAGCAGGTAAAGAATAGATCCTGGCACGAGGAGATAGAGTAATAGGCTATAAGCGCGTCTCAAATGTCTACCTTAACTCTAATTATGCTGCAGCCACTCCATATAAGTGCCCACACCTTGCTCGACACTCTTAAACGGCCGGTCATACCCCGCCGTGCGTAACTGAGTGACGTCGGCCTCGGTGAAGCTTTGATAGCGGCCGCGTAAATTGTCCGGGAACGGAATGTATTCTATCGCGCCACGTTGATGTGCCTTGATAGCGGCATGCGCTACGTCATTAAAGCTCTGACTCTTACCGGTGCCTAGATTAAAAATTCCCGACTTGTTGAGCTGCATCCAGAACCAGAGATTGACTGCTGTCACATCGTCTACGTGGATAAAATCACGGCGTTGTTCGCCATCCCCATAGCCATCGCTGCCCTGAAATAATTTGACGCGCCCTGTGCTTAAGAGCTGGTGATGAAAATGGAAAGCCACGCTCGCCATGCTGCCTTTGTGCGTCTCACCCGGGCCATAGACATTAAAATAGCGTAGCCCCACTATTTGACTGCGCGCCTTGGGCAAGTGTCTGCGCACATAATGATCAAAGAGGTACTTGGAATACGCATAGACATTGATGGGTTTTTCAAATTCAGGATGCTCTTTAAAAACCTTACCCGCACCATAGACAGAAGCACTGGAGGCATAGATAAAGGGAATACCCTTATCCAAACAATAATGCAGCAGCACTTTGGAGTAGTCATAATTGTTGCGCATCATGAAGCGCCCGTCCCACTCCGTGGTGGAGGTGCAAGCACCCTGATGAAAGATGGCCTCTATTGATTCGACAAAATCAGCGCCACTTACCATCTTCTCCAAGAAGTTGTCTTGATCCATATAGTCAAGAATTTCAGCATCCGCAAGATTCACAAATTTAGCGCCGACTTCCAAATTATCCACGGCCAGAATATCAACACGTCCGTGCCTGTTTAAACCCTTAACAAGATTACTGCCAATAAAACCTGCGGCACCCGTCACCACAATCATCTGGACTCTCCCCTTTTTGATGCACTCACATCGGCACGAATCGCATCAATAATACGGCTAGTCGAACAACCCTCCTGGTAGCCCAGGATGCGTACCTCACCACCTTGTGCCGTTACACAATCATGGCCAGCAACCTGTTCAGGCTTATAATCGCCGCCTTTCACGAGCATATCTGGCAGCACACGGCAAATCAGCTGCCTGGGAGTATCCTCTGAGAAGGGGACTACCCAATCCACACTCTCTAATGCCGCCAGCACCGTCATGCGCTGCAATAGAGGATTCACCGGCCTTGGCATCTCTCCGTTACCCTTCAGGCGCTTTACTGACTCATCATCATTGACGGCAACAATCAGACGATCTCCGAGCCGTTTGGCCTGTTCCAGATAGCCAACATGTCCTGCGTGCAAAATATCGAAACAGCCATTCGTCATTACAATCTTCTCGCCGCGCGCCTTCGCTTCCGCTACGGCAGTCAACAGTTTTTCTTCGGTCAGAACACCACGCTGTGTCTGATGGTGTTCCTGCATGGCTGCGCGTAACTCCTCAACGCTCACCGTTGCAGTCCCTAGCTTTCCAACCACAATACTCGCCGCCAAATTGGCCAGCGCTGTCGCGTCTGCGAGGTCTTGCCCAGCAGCGAGTGCTGCGGCCAACACCGAGATGACCGTATCACCGGCACCCGTCACATCGTAGACCTCGCGTGCCTGGGCATGAAAATGTAGAGCCTTGTGGCCTTCACGCACGAGCGTCATCCCCCGCTCACTGCGCGTAATTAACAGGGCATTTAATTGTAACTGCTCACGTAATCGTTCGCCCTTCTCGACCAGATCGTCTTCATTAAGACAGTGACCGACTACTACCTCAAATTCCGCCAGGTTAGGAGTAAGGATGCTGGCACCACGATAGATTTCAAAATCAGTACCCTTGGGATCCACTAATACAAGCTTCCCTGCGTTGCGGGCAGATTTAATCAATTCGCGTGTAACCCGTAAGGTTCCTTTACCGTAGTCAGAGAGCACAACTAGATTAGCTTGCGGCAGAGAGCGGTTAAATGCTTCCATCATCGCCTGTGGGACATGGCCAGTGAAGCCGTCTTCAAAGTCCAGCCGGATCAACTGTTGGTGTCGGCTCAGTACACGCAATTTGGTGATTGTGGCAAAACCAGCTACGCGTTCAAATAAACAGTTGACCCGCGCCAGTTCCAGTTGGCGCTGCAGGACATCAGCAGCTTCATCCTGACCTGTTAAACAGACTACTGTTGCCTTACAACCTAACGCGGTAATATTTAAAGCAACGTTGCCCGCTCCGCCCGGGCGTTCTTCAGTCTGTTCTACACGCACCACCGGCACTGGGGCTTCGGGTGAAATACGTGAAGTGGCGCCATGCCAGTAACGATCTAGCATGACATCTCCAACCACCAGCACATGGGCAGAATCAAAAATGGGCAGATGAACCTGCATAAACACGAGCCTTTCTAGTTTTTACAGGTGATAATGATATCATAGGCTTAGATTGCAGCTACTAGCCCTTACTTAAGCAGATCAAGTATCTATTTCAATCGGGATTTTGTGCCAACAGCTCTGACGGTAACCCTGATCACTTTAAACGCTGGCAGCTGCATTCGCCGTTGTTTAGAAAGTGTGCAATGGGCAGATGAGATCGTGGTAATTGACTGCGGGAGCACCGATGCTACCCTTTCCATTGCTAAAGAGTTCACTACTAACATTATTCACAATGATTGGCTAGGCTACGGTCCACAGAAGCGCTTCGCCACTGCGCAAGCGCGCCATGACTGGATACTGAGCCTGGATGCAGATGAATGGCTAAGTACAGAACTGGCAGCAAACATCCGCAATCTAATGCAAAAAAACCCACCCCATAATGCCTACACACTAATACGCTGTAACCGCTTCATGGGAAAATCACTTAGGCATGGCGAAGGCTATCCGGATCGCATTGTGCGCTTGTTTAAACGCACCCACGCCGATTGGAGTGAAGACAAAATTCATGAAAAAGTGATTATTGCAGGCACCATCGGTGACTTGAGCGGTGACTTATTCCACGAATCAGAGAATGGAATAGCGGCCTATCTGGAGAAACAAAATAATTACACCACCCTGCAAGCAGAGGATCTGTATAACAAAGGTAAGAAGATAAATTTTTGGCAACTTTTGCTAAGTCCAAGTTTGCGCTTTATTAAGTTCTACTTTATAAGGCAAGGGTATCGCGATGGACTCCCGGGTTTAATTCATATTGTTATTGGATGCTTCAATTCCTTTGTTAAATATGCAAAGCTGCTCGAGTTAAACAATACGCAAAAAACCCGTAAGGATTAAGAAGTTTGCATGCTCTTCTCTTGTCAGAGAGAAATTGTATTTGCTTCAGTTTTAAGTTTATTCAGTAGCTGCCCAAATCCTACCATGGCTTCTTCAACGCTAATATCACTCACCTCTAAACTAGGTGCTTGCAATAATTCATACGGCACCCCCCATGGGCGCCAGCGCACTTTATCTGACCTTCCAAAAAAACACAGGATGGGTTTACCTAAGCCCGCCGCTAGGTGCATAGCACCCCCATCACTACAAATAACGACATCGCACAGTGATAAGCCACCAATTAGGTCGGATAACGCATGAGTGGGATAAGTGGTAACCGGCATATCTGATAGCTGATCCATAATTTCCCGCACCTTGGAGTCATCTCCTGGATGTAAGCGATTATCCGATTCACCCGGTGACCAGAACAGCATGAACATCGTATTATTATCTCTATCATGCAGACTTCTAATGAGCGCGACGACACTTTCTAACGGCAACCGCTGGCTCGCCTTGCGTGCGCTGATGTGTATACCGAGCAGCATTGCACGTGATAAGGATTGTTGACCCATTAATGTCTGCTGTGCCTGAAGCGCCTTCGCAGGGTTCGCGATCAGGCGTAGTGGTGGAGGCGAGCCTTTGATACCCAGTGGCTCTAATAGACGAAAGATGTCTTCCACTTCATGCATCGCGCGAGGCAGCGTATAAGGGATACTGATATCAATATGCTCAGCACCCCGTTTACCAGGTTCCACAAATCCAATAATATGTTTCGGTTTAATCAGGCGTAAAAATCGCACCACACGCGGCAAAAAACCAGGGCTTGCAATAATAGCGTAATCAAAACGTTCACGCCGCAAGCATCTTGCCAGCTGAAACTTTCGCCAGTAAACAGTCAGGATGCCAGTATCTGCTGTACGGTGCTTGCCTTTGGTGTAGCAAAATACTACATCAATATCCGGATTATTTTCCAACACGGGTTGATTATAACTATTCACTAGGGCACAGATATACGCCCCGGGATAATGTTGGCGTAAGGCCCGAAATATAGGCGTAGTGCAAACCAGGTCGCCAATATTATCGCGGCGAACTACAAGTATTTTTTGAATGCTGCTCAATGGTGATAGATTAACAATTTTTTTCACGCACTTACCAAAGCAACGGAACTGTGTTTAAGCCGCAAGTAAGCAAGCCACATCCCCAATAATATGGCACTTAAAATAGCGTGCTCGTGGTGTAATGTAGTATTAACAAAGCCCACGCCCACTGTCACTAACCAGGCACTACATGCTGCGCCCCATACTGCCCATGCGATATCTTCATCTCCACCTTTAGGCCGCCATCGGACAAGCGAGTAAAGCCAATACAGGAGAACAGCCAACAAAACTGAAAATCCAAATAACCCTCGCTCCGCAAGTGCATTCAAATAGAGGCTATGGGCGTGGCTATTTCCCGAGTATTCTGAGGCGATGTAAGGCTTCTGTAATGTAGTCAGCCAGCTTTCAACTCTTTCCATAGTGATCTGGCTATAGTTATTCATTCCCACGCCAAGTAGAGGAAATCGCTCCCACGCCACTAATGCTGAATTCCAGATACCTTCTCTATGATTAAGTATAGTATCAACCCCCATATGCCGTTCCTGCTTTTCGACCACACGCACTTGAGTCAGGAAGGCAGCACCGCTGGTAATAATTAGAATGCTCGTCAGTATTATCAATGGAAAACGCGATCGTCTCAGCCATACTAACCCTAATATGAATGTCAGCATAAGCATAACGCCCACAGCCGCACGGCTTGCCGAGAGAAAAACTGCCCCTGCGAAAATTATGGTTAGCAGACATGCGGCTGCTTTCAACCAAGTTTGGCTATTTTTCCAGAAAGAAAGCGTAGCGGAAAGCAATGCGCCATAGCTGATCACCATGTAGATCGCACTATGATTAACCTGCCCTACCGAATGAAGCTGCAAGGTATGGCTAGTACGCGTAATGAATAAATTCCATAAGCCCCCAGCTAACGCAATGGATGTCGAAATGGATATGGCTATCAACAGCCATTTCAGCTCGCGCTGCCCATAACCGCTGCGTTTGATAGCCCATAGAATTAGACCATAGCGCACTACATCGTAGGCACCGCTCCATTCGCGATAATGTAAACCCGCAAAGAATGCCACTACGTAACCAGACGCTATCCATAGCAATATCAGACTATCCCAGCCATCCCAGGGACCACCGTAGCTCTTTTCACGTACCCTGT
>JAYTIZ010000143.1:0-4358 GCA_043731445.1 Gammaproteobacteria bacterium
CGCATCGGCAAAACGTTCGAGAAATGCCTGAATCTCAGCATCGGAGGTTTGGGCAAGCCGGGGTAGCAAGTAGTCGTAGTAGAGATAACCCACCAGCGGGTAATCCTCGAGACCTGCCAAGGTAGTTTGATAGGTTTGCAGATTGCCATGTTTCAAGGCTTCTTTGGCCTGCCAAAAATCCACCCGTTGCTGGGTGTAATCGGGGGTGCCATCTTGAGCAACCGCTGTGCAAGTTACCAGAATAAGCAGGGCGCAAAAAAATCCGCTGCGAAACATCCTTGCGACAGTATAATAATCCTTCATTCGAGCTCCATTTGTGCGTTGAATGGCCGCAGACAATCCATGCCTTACTTTAAGTCCTAAATTATATGTCATTTACCTCCGTAAATCCTGCTAATGGCCAGATACTCTGCACGATAGAGTCGTGGGACGACAGCCAATTAGAGAGTGTCTTACAGCAAGCTGCCCAGGCGCTATCACTTTGGTCGGGCAACTCAGCGGAACAACGCTGTCTGCTATTCACTCAACTTGCCGAAATATTGCTGAAGCGCAAAGAGGATCTAGCTCAACTCATTACGCTGGAGATGGGTAAGCTCATCCGCGAGGCGCGCGCTGAAATCGAAAAGTGCGCGCTGGGTTGCCAATACTATGCCGAGCAGGGCGCGGCGCTACTAGCTGACGAGATCATCATTTCCGATGCGGGTAAAAGTTATGTGAGCTATCAAGCATTGGGGACGGTGCTGGCGGTCATGCCCTGGAATTTCCCGTTCTGGCAAGTATTCCGCTGTGCCGTGCCCGCGCTCGCCGCAGGCAACACGGTTTTGCTAAAACATGCCTCCAATGTTCCGCAATGCGCAGTAGCGATCGAAAAAATATTCACCGAGGCCGGTTTCCCGCCGGGCGTGATGCGTAGTGTGATGGTGGATAGCGCAAAAGTGGAACAGCTTATTGCCGACCCGCGCATCCATGCCGTGTCAGTAACGGGCAGTGTTGCAACGGGCCGCCGCATCGCGGCCTGTGCCGGCACGCATCTTAAAAAAGTTGTGCTTGAGTTGGGCGGGTCGGACGCGTTTATCGTGCTGGAAGATGCCGATCTGGATGATACCGTGCAGCATGCCGTGGCGTCGCGTTTTCAAAACGCCGGACAAAGTTGCATTGCTGCCAAGCGTTTTATCGTAGTGAGTAAAGTTGCCGCAGATTTTGTCACGAAATTTACGATGGAGATTGAAAAACTGCGCAGTGGCGATCCGCAGACAGAAAATACTACGCTAGCACCGTTAGCGCGCGCCGACCTGCGCGATGAATTACATAAACAGGTGAGTGAGAGTATCCAGCAGGGCGCAGTAGCCACGACCGGTTGCGCTCCACTACTAGGTGTCGGTAACTATTATCTTCCCTCTCTGCTTGATCGGGTCGCACCGGGTGTACGCGCCTATACCGAAGAATTATTTGGCCCGGTGGCGAGCGTGTTGCGCGCGCGCGATGAAGAAGACGCCTTGCGGATTGCCAACGATACGTCGTTTGGTCTGGGCGGCAGCGTGTGGACGCGCGACAGCAGACGTGGCGAACATCTCGCGCGGCGCATGCACTGCGGCATGGCGTTCGTCAACGGCATGGTCAAGAGTGATCCGCGCCTGCCGTTTGGCGGCATCAAACATTCAGGCTATGGGCGTGAGCTTTCATATCTGGGCGCACATGAATTCACCAACATTAAAACCGTCTGGATTAAATAGCGCACGCCATGGAAGTCTTAGCTATTTATCTGGCCACAGGTGCCTTCGTCGGCTTTATCGCCGGATTGTTTGGTGTAGGTGGCGGCCTGATCATTGTGCCGGTATTAGTATTTATTTTCACCGGCACTGTCGCAAGCACCACAGAGATCGCACCTGCCATCGTTATGCCCTTAGCGATTGGCACTTCGCTCGCCACCATCATGCTGACCTCCATTTCATCCGTGCGTGCGCATCATTTTCACGGCGCGGTGCTGTGGCCAGTGGTCGGGCGGCTCACGCCCGGTCTTGTGATAGGTACCTTGCTGGCTGCGAGCATTGTGGATCAACTCCCCGGCGATGCATTGCGGATAATGTTCGGAGTGTTTGAATTGCTGGTCGCTGCGCAGATGGGATTTGGCATCAGCGCCGCACCACACCGTCAATTACCTGGTTGGGGCGGGACGAGTTTAATGGGTGCGATCATTGGCGCAGTGTCCGGTATCGTCGGTATTGGCGGCGGCACCTTGACGGTGCCCTTTTTGGTGTGGTGCAACACGGGCATGCGTCAGGCGGTAGCCAGCTCTGCCGCGTGCGGTTTACCTATTGCACTTGCGGGCACACTAGGTTTTATGATCACGGGTTGGAATGAAACCCGGTCGTTGCCGTGGAGTAGCGGCTATGTTTATTGGCCCGCTTTTGTGGGGATTGGCTTGGCCAGCGTAGTGTTCGCTCCGTTGGGTGCCAAGCTTACTCACACGCTTCCCACGTCTACGCTGAAACGTTTCTTTGCGCTGTTTTTGGCCTTGCTGGGCGTCAGGATGTTGGCGGGATGGTAGGTTTGCCAGTTTCTTGACAAAGCCAGTTTTGCTGAGTCATAATTATGTCACACTGCAAAAAGCAGTGATTGGTCTCAGCGCGGGCACTACAATGATTGAGGGTAACTCTGTGTACACCGGAACGGAACGCCGCTGTCGCCAGCGCCGTAGTGGGAAAGACCGGCGTACTGATCTTCGTTGGGAACCAGGCAAAGACGTCCGCCGCCAAGACTATGGACGGCGTGCCTCTGATAAACTCTTAGCTCTACTCGCAAACTAAAAATTCTGAGATTTGCCTCAGCCTCACCCACCCGTCATCGCCATAAAGCGTAGCACCTGCTCAGGTTTTTCACGGAATTCATGGCGCTCGGGTTTGAGTGCTATGGCGGAGAACAAAGCCTCTTTTAGCTCACCATCGCTTATCCCCCCACGCAACAAGGGCCGCAGTTCAAATCTGTGTTCCTGTCCTAAACACAGATAAAGTGTGCCGTCCACCGCCAGGCGCACCCGGTTACAAGTGCCGCAGAAGTGCTGTGAGATGGGTGTAATGAAGCCGATACGCAGACGAGTGCCGCTGACCTGTACGTAGCGCGCTGGTCCGCCGCCGGGCATGACGCTGGGAATAAGTTCATAGCGTTCCGCTAATTTCGCCTGCACCGTTTGCAGGTCGAGATAATGATCCGTCGCGTTACGTCCGGTGTTGCCTACCGGCATGGTTTCGATGAGCCGCAATGTGAAATCGTGCTCGATGCAAAACTCAACCATCGCTTCGATCTCATCGTCATTCACGCCTTTCATCGCGATCATGTTGATCTTGATGGGCTGGAAACCCGCTTCTTTAGCCGCCATCAGGCCCTCTATGACTTGCTCCAGCCGCCCGCCAGTGATGTCGTGAAAACGTTCCGGCTGCAACGAATCCAGGCTGACATTGATGCGCGTGATGCCGGACTCTCTCAGCGCAACCGCCTGCTTGGTTAATTGCGTCGCATTGGTGCTGAGTGATAAATCTTCGATGCCAGGCAGGGCGGATAAACGTGCGGCGAGCTGCGGTACATTTTTGCGCACCAGAGGTTCGCCGCCAGTGATGCGGACGCGGCTTACGCCCAACTCGCCGAATGCCTTGATGACGCGCTCGATCTCCGCGAAGCTTAGCCAGTGCTCCGGTTCCTCGAAGTCTTTGAAACCCTTGGGCAAGCAGTAAAAGCAGCGCATATCGCACCTGTCGGTAACGGACAAACGCACATACTCGATTTTTCTGCCGAATGAATCTATGAGTTGAGGTTTCATATACGTTTACGAACCAAGCTATTTAATCGTGCGCAGGTTTCTGGCGCAGTGCAAAATCGTACAAGGCATTTTTTTTCAGCCCGGTGATTTGCGCCGCCAAGGCAGCGGCCTGTTTAAGCGGCAGCTCTACCATAAGTATCCGCACGATACGTTCCGCCTCGCTGGAGAACCCTGTGTGATCCTCTAGGATACTCCCACGCACCACAATAACAAACTCCCCCTTCTGCTGATCAGGATCCGCGCACAGCCAGTCATGCAAACCTGCCAGACTGTCGCCGTGGACGGTCTCGAAGAGCTTGCTCAGCTCGCGCGCCACCACCGCCTGGCGCTCTTTTCCCAACACTTCCGCCAGGTCTTTTATGCACTCGAGGATGCGATGAGGCGCCTCGTAAAAAATCAGCGTGCGCGTTTCGGTTTGTAATTCCTCCAGCCGGGTTCTACGCGCATGGGGTCGCACGGGCAGGAAGCCCTCGAAAACAAAACGGTCGGAAGGCAGTCCGGAAGCGGACAGAGCCGTAATCAAGGCGCATGGGCCGGCGATGGG
>JAYTIZ010000144.1:0-1629 GCA_043731445.1 Gammaproteobacteria bacterium
GTGCAATAGCTAAAGCCCCCCGGCGCGCGACGTTCCATCTCAATCTGGCCCTCTGTCTGGCCGCGCTCGGCCAGCAGACGGCTATTCATCACCTGCGCACTGCGGTAGAAGTGCAGCCTGATTTTGTAGACGCGTGGTTCAACCTCGGCGTGCTGTATAACCAGAATCAAAATACGGCGGCGGCCGTAACGAGCAATCGAAAACTGCTGACCCTAGCGCCCCACCATTTCACTGCACTCAATAACCTGGGTGAACTGCTCTCGCGTTTAGGCCATCACGACGAAGCTGCCCGCTTATTCAGTCAGGCGCTGAAATTGTCACCCGATTTTACAGATGCCCAATACAACCTTGCGCGCCTTATTTTGGATGAGCAACCTGCCAAGGCGTCCCAATTACTCAGCCAGGTCATACGGGCACGCCCCCAGTGGGTGGATGCGTATCGATTATGTGCAAAGGCTCAGGCTAAAAATGGCGACCATCCGGCAGCGCTAGATATATTGATGCAAGCTTTAGAAATAGCTCCCGCAGAAGCCAACCTGTGCAACGACTTGGGGTTGATACAGCTTGAAATGGGCAATTTGTCCTCTTCGCAACAAGCTTTTGAAACTGCGTTGGCGTTAGAACCAACCCATGTTCACGCGCTATACAACTTGACGTTTTCGGTCAAGGCTAAAGAAAATCCGGATTTATTAGCAAAACTGAACGCGGTTATTGCCGACGCTGAAGATATGCCTTCGGAACTGCGCGCGATGCTCCACTTCGCAGTAGCGCATTTACTCGAAGCCGGACACGATTACGATGCGGCATTCCGGGAGTTCGAGCGCGCCAACAAGCTTAAAGGCGCCACATATGATGCCAACCAGGTTGAAGCTCATTTTGCAGCGATTAAAGCGATATTTACCCCGGAATTATTTGCCAGGTGGGACTGCAAATATGAGGGTAAGCAAGCAGTCTTTATTGTTGGCATGCCGCGATCAGGCACCACGCTGACAGAGCAGATTGTGGCGAGCCACCCGCAAGCAGCAGGCGCGGGCGAGTTGCTTCTATTCAATCAAATAGCTAACGGGCTGAGTAATCTATTAAAAACTCAAGAAAGTTACCCTGATTGCATTCGCCAATTAAGCTGCGATCTTGCCAATAATCTAGCGCAGGATTACACGCAGGAACTCGTTCGGCGCGGGGGAAAGGACGCCTTAAGAATTAGCGACAAAATGCCCGGAAATTTTGTGCATCTTGGGCTCATCAACCTCTTGTTACCGCACGCCAAAATCATACATTGCCAACGTGACCCTGTGGATACCTGTGTCTCCTGTTTTACTGCCAATTTCACTGGATACTTGCCTTATGCTTACGATCTGGCTCATCTCGGCCACTACTATCGTTGTTATCAAGACTTAATGGCGCATTGGGCAAAGGTGCTACCAAGTCCAATCCATACGATGGAATATGAGTGTCTGATTGCCGACCCCGAACGCGAAATCAGAAGCTTGATAACATTTCTCGAACTCCCCTGGAGCGATCAATGCCTTGGAGTTTATCCGTAAATAAAGGATAATGACTACCATGTGCAATGGTCACGCGTGGAGCGAGTATGACAAAAGCGAAGGCATGGGAAGTCACGGATGAGTT
>JAYTIZ010000145.1:0-16715 GCA_043731445.1 Gammaproteobacteria bacterium
ACCACTCCGAACGGCACCAGCTTCTTTGGCACCTGCCGTGACGCCTGGGTCGGTTTAGCCGGCAGCTTTGGTACGGTGGCCTTAGGTAACCAGGGCCGTCCCTGGAAGACTGCCACTAACGATACCGATATCTTCATCAACACCATTGCGGATTACAGCGGCATCATCGGGCGCAGTGGTAGCTTGTTCAGTCTCATCGCCGGCGGCGGCCAGGTCGGCGAAGACAGCGGCTTTGGCAACGCCCTCATCTGGTTTGGCCCCAATATCAACGGGCTGAGCTGGCACGTCCAGTACACCCCGGGTGAGAACTTCGCCGGTTCAGGGGCAGCCAACGGTGCCGATGTCGGCGCCCAGGTCAACTACACCAACGGCCCGTGGCGCCTGACCTATGCCTTTGACCAGGCCAACCAGGGCAGTAGCGTAGGCGGATCGGCAGGCAATGAACGGGTCACCGCCAACAAGGCCTCGGTCGAGTACACCTTCTGGGGCACGACCAAGGTCGCCTTCATCTATGATAATTTGGATGGCAGCACCAACCTCGCTGGTTTCGGCAGCCCGACCACCCGTGATGCCTATTACTTCAACATCGCGCATGACTTCGGCAACAACACCTTCAAGTTTGCCTATGCCCACGCCAACACCAGTGAGCTTATTGATAATGTGAAGAAAACACCACTACCGCCAGGAATTGGTAGTATTGACGATGGTGCCGACTACTTTGCGATCGGTCTGTACCACCATTTCTCCAAGCGCACCGAAGTCTATGCCCTGTATGCACGGGTGAACAATGACCCGCTTGGTCTTTATGGCCTAGGCTTCCCCAACGCCAGCAGTGCGGCAGTGGGCTCAGCTGGAATTCTCGGAAATGCTAATTCTGGCCCAGTCTTTCTCGGTCAAGACGTACAGGCCTTCTCCATCGGTATGCATCACAACTTCTAAGTTGTTAATAACATCTGTAACCCTCAAAACGGGCACGCAAGTGCCCGTTTTTTTATGTCTGTCGGCTACGCCAAATCACCCTCACCCTAGCCCTCTCCCTCCAAGGATAGAGGATTATGGAAATAGGTCGCAGGGATTCTTCTCCCTCCGGGGAGAGGGAATTGCAGAGTCTGATACACTTTGGTCATGCTGCAAATTATCTTCGATGCTCCGCTTGAGCAAGCCGCACAACTCTCCGACACATTGTCTGAGGCAGGTGCGCTGGCCGTGACCTTGCAAGATGCAGCCACTGAAGCTCTCTACGAACCGCCGCTCGGCACCACACCCTTATGGACAGACACGCAGGTGGTGGCCCTGTTTGAAACGCGCAGCGATCTTGATAGCGCACTTGCCGAACTCACCGGCATTTGGGGTGAGATCACACACCGTATCGAAGTGGTAGACGACAAGGACTGGGTGCGCGAAAACCTGGATAGTTTTCATCCCCTGCGTTTTGGTTCACGTTTGTGGGTATGTCCAAGCTGGCGTGTGCCGCCGGATCCCGATGCGGTGAATCTTATGCTCGACCCGGGGCTGGCCTTCGGCACCGGCACCCATCCTACGACTGCTTTATGTCTCGAATGGCTTGCAGACACCGATCTGCACGGGTGGGATGTGGTGGACTACGGATGTGGATCGGGCATCCTTGCTGTGGCGGCGGCAAAACTCGGCGCGCGCCACGTGTGGGCGATAGACCATGACCCGCAAGCTCTGCAGGCAACGCGTGTCAATGCCGAAAAGAATAAGGTGAGCGAGCGCATTGGTATAAGCTCGCCGGATACCGAACTAGCGCTACACGCTCATCTCCTGCTCGCCAATATCCTCGCTCGCCCCTTGATGGAGCTTGCATCTTATTTTTCCACTATCGTAAAACCGGCAGGACACATCGTGTTGTCCGGCATTTTGGCGGAGCAGGCGGAAGATGTCAGCCAGGCGTATCGGCCCTGGTTTGAGCTAAGCCCTGCCGCGCAACGAGACGGTTGGGTGCGCTTGGATGGGAAGCGAAAATAAGCTAAGGTGTAGCCAGTCATGTACACACAATGCCCCATCTGCGACACGCTTTTCGCGCTCAACATCGCCCAACTCAAGGTGGCTCAAGGCAAGGTGCGTTGCGGTCATTGCCAGGTTATCTTCAATGCCTTGCTGAATCTCAGCGAAGAAATTCCACGCATACCCACCGTTGCCGAAAAGATAGCTTCTTCCACACCGGATAAAATCGAACCGGATACAGCGGTGTCAGACGCGATGCCCATTCTGATGCCCGCTGAGTTATCCAGTGAACCAGCCTCCTTCGGCTTCACGCTCATTGACGAAGCTGCCCAGGACAAACAGCCTGCCAGTAATGTGGTCGCCTTTAATCCACCCCCTGAGCTAGCGGTGGAACCGGAAGCCTGGCTAGACACACCCGCGCTCGAACCCATAGCGATACCGGAACCAGACTGGCAACCTGACACCAAAACCGAATTTGCTCTGAACAAAGAGGAGATGCAGCGTCTGGGGCTGATTGCGTCAGATGAAGTCACCCTCCATCCTGATAATGTGGGTGAGCAACTAACCCCGTATGGTGCAGATATAGATTTCGCAGCACCTGTACCGCTTACTCCGCTGTTAAAGATAGTCCCTCACCCACTTCCGAAAGCGCCGCAACTCTTTGCACCCGATCAGCTCACCGCGCCAAACCGACGCACTCCGGCGGCACTCGATAATGCCACCATTATCTCGCGCAGCGTGTTGCAGGATTATGCACCGCGCCATAGAAAAACATTCAGGTGGCAAAACACTGCGGTATGGAGCTTGGGCATACTGGGCCTGTTAGTTTTATTGATAGCCCAGGTTGCCTACTTTATGCGCGCAGAGTTGGCACAGTATCCAGCACTGCGGCCTGCCCTGGAAACGCTATGCACTGTCTTCAACTGCGATGTTCCGCTTACGCGCGATCTTAATAAAATCGAATTACTGAATCGTGACGTGCGCCGCCACCCTACTATTCAGGATGCCTTGCTGGTCACTGTGACGCTGGTTAACCGAGCGCCCTTTACGCAACCCTATCCCGACCTGCAAGTGACACTGGCTAACTTGAATGAAACGACTGTCGCCAAACGCCGCTTCCGTCCAGTGGATTATCTCGACGCAAACACCCCTATTGCGCACGGCATGACTCCCGAAAGCTCCGTTCCCATGGTGCTGGAGATCGCCGCCCCCAGTATTAATTTTCAGTTGGCGTCGTGGAACTTCGCGCTTTATTGATCGAAGCTATTTATTTGATAGACTACCCTTACAACACCCGCAAAAAGAGGTGTTGTAGTTAAACATAGAGCTATATTATAAATGGCCATCTTTCACCTATAACAAGAAGATCATCATGACCAAAAAACAACTCTTCCTCATTTTCATTATCTTGCCATTAATCGTTTATGGCGGCGCAAAAGCCTACCTGCACCATCATATTCAGCAACTTGCGGATAACCTCGTGACATCCGTTTCGCCCTTCGTAAAAGTGAAATACGGTGATATCACGACTACCTGGGATGGAGCGGCGCGTATCGAACGGATTGACATCACCGTCCCGCAAACCGATGAGGTCATCCGCGTAGCCGCGCTCGAACTGAAGACGCATAATTTTTACCAGCTACTAACGCTGGGCAATGCCTTTGAAAAACAGGAATTACCAGAAAGTCTTGCGCTTGCTATAAAGGGGGTCGATCTAAATCTGCATAGTCGTTACGCCGAAGTGTTTGATGAGTTTGTCAAAAAAACTGAGGCCACCAACTCAAAACATACGGCATTGCCCGATTTGGGTTGCGGAGATATCAAACTTACCATTTCTGGCTTTGAAAAAGACCTGGCCCTAGGCTATGACAATCTGCTTGCAGACACGCAATTTGGTTACCGGCATGAAAAGAAGGGGCCATTGGTTTTTGAATTTAGTACGACGGTGAAAGATATGTTTAGTTTCGAGCTAAATTGGGCCTTAGACGTGGGTGACTCCTCTATTATGGATAATATCCGCCACCACGGCGCCGAACCCAAACTTGTGCGCGTCAGTGGCAGTATCGTAGATCATTCTTACGTGGGACGCCTCAAAAAAGTTTGCATGGAACACAATGGCGGTGACATGCAGAAAATGCTTGATGGCCAGATGCGCTACTTCACCTTTCTCCTTACATGTCAGAACAAGTTAGCATGGAGCCGAATACAGATATGCTCACCGAATATCGCAAGTTTCTGGACAAACCCAACGAACTGATTCTCGCCGCTGAGCCGAGACAGCCGCTTGATCTGAAAACGGTAAAACTTTATAAAGCGAGCGACGTGCCAGCGCTTTTGAATCTGACGCTGCAAGCGAAGTAGGCGACACACAAATAAGTTCAGCTAAGCTAACTTACTCTTACTCGGTCTGTACCTCGAGAGTTTCCCAGCGGTCATAGACTACTGTGAGTTCCTTAGCGATCGCTTCCAGACGTGCTAGCGTTGTTGCGATGTGCTCAGCAGGCTGCTGATAAAACCCTGCGTCGCTGACTTTCTCATGCAACTGAGCCTGCTCGGTTTCCAGTGCTTCTATTTTTCCCGGTAGCGTTTCACGTTCGCGCTGTTCCTTGGAAGAAAGTTTGCGGGATTTTGCGTTGCGCGTGCCGGTTGATGATGCTGGCACCGCCTTTGGTTCACTCTTTTGCGCAACAATGTTCTGTTGATAGCGCAGCCAGTCGCTATACCCACCGACATATTCCCCGATCTTGCCACCGCCTTCAAACACCAGGGTGCTGGTGACGGCATTATCAAGAAATGCGCGGTCATGACTCACCAATAGCAAAGTACCTTGATACTCAAGCAACAACTCTTCGAGCAATTCGAGCGTTTCCACATCCAGATCATTGGTAGGTTCGTCCAACACCAGCAGATTGGCGGGTTGTGCGAACAGCCGCGCTAGCAGCAAGCGGTTGCGCTCGCCGCCGGAGAGCGTGCTCACCGGTGAACGCAGGCGTTCCGGCGGAAACAGAAAGCCCTGCAAGTAGCCTGCGACATGCTGCGTGCGGCCATTGATCGTAACCGTCTGGCTGCCGCCACCCACGCTATCCATCACTGTAGTAGCGGGATTAAGCTGGTCGCGTTGTTGATCGAAATACGCAGGCTGCAGTTTAGTGCCGCGCTGCAGGCGGCCACTGCTTGCTGCGAGCTCGCCCAGCAAGAGTTTGATCAGGGTGGACTTGCCCGCGCCGTTGGGCCCGATGATGCCAATACGATCGCCGCGCATGATGCGCACGGAAAAATCGCGGATAACAACGGTGTCACCATAACTACAACTCATGTGCTCGGCTTCAAATACGAGCTGGCCGGATGTCTCACCCTCTTCCAGGCGCAGGTTTGCCTGGCCGATTCGATCGCGGCGTTGCCGGCGTTGTTCGCGTAACGCTTCCAGCGCGCGTACCCGGCCTTCATTGCGTGTGCGACGCGCCTTGACGCCCTGACGAATCCACACTTCCTCTTGCGACAGCCGTTTGTCGAACAATGCGTTGTGCTGCACTTCCACCGCAAGTTGATCGGCTTTTCTGCGCACATAGTCGGCGTAACTTCCCGGCCAAGAGGTGAGCGCGCCGCGATCCAGCTCTATGATGCGCGTGGCGAGCCGCCGCAGAAAGGCACGGTCATGGCTGATAAAAAGGACCGCACCGGAATAGTCCGCCAGAAAATCTTCCAACCAAGTGATGGCGTCAATATCGAGATGGTTGGTAGGCTCATCGAGCAACAGCAGGTCTGGTTTACAGACCAGGGCGCGCGCCAGCATGACGCGCCGCCGCCAGCCGCCGGAAAGCGTGTGCATGCTGATCGTGCCGTCGAGGCTAAGACGTGTCAACACGGTTTCGACGCGCTGTTCCAGACGCCAACCGTCGGTCGCTTCCAGCTGATGCTGCAAATCCGCCAGGCGTTGCATACTGGCTAAGGCTTCTGTGTCAGTTTGCGGCTGTGCCATCTCGGCCAGGGCGTGGTGGTAGGCCGATAACAAGCGGCCCGATTCGGCTAGGCCGCCCGCGACGATATCAAACACGGTGTCGTCGCTGTCGAGCGTGACTTCCTGCGCTAGATGCGCAATGCGTATGCCGGGACGTGTCCACACACTGCCATCGTCCGGCAGCACTTCACCGCTGACTAGGCGCATCAACGAAGATTTACCTTCGCCATTGCGCCCCACCAGACAGACGCGTTCGCCCGCACGGATCTCCAGCCGCGCATCATGTAGCAGCGCATGATGCCCATAGGCCAATGACACTTTATCAAGTCGCAGTAAAGGCATGTAATGTTCAGGTCGGGATAAAAGTGGAGCAGCATTCTAGCAAAGCTGGGGCGCGGGAGATGATTAATCTGGGCACAGCAAATCCGTTATAATGCGTTTGGGAGTCGGCCGGACAGTCGCTCTAGCGGTTTTCGGCTAGGGAGGAAAGTCCGGGCTCCATAGGGCAGGGTGCCAGGTAACGCCTGGGGAGCGCAAGCTCACGGCAAGTGCCACAGAAAATATACCGCCGGTCACTATGATCGGTAAGGGTGAAATGGTGCGGTAAGAGCGCACCGCGCGGGTGGCAACACTCGTGGCAGGGTAAACCCCACCCGGAGCAAGACCAAATAGGGAAACATGGGTGCGGCCCGCACTGTTTCCGGGTAGGTTGCTTGAGGTACGCGGCGACGCGTGTCCCAGATGAATGACTGTCCTCGACAAAACCCGGCTTACAGGCCGGCTCCCTCTTTTCTTGTGAGAACTTTAGTGCTTGGGTGTGTTGGCCTGCACGAAGACCACCAGCTCATTGAGCAGACTCGTAGCGGCACTGTTAGCAGCCTGCACACCGCCGTAGGCGTCTTCGCTGGGAGCCATGGCAACAGTTTCTAATTGCTTTGTCGCCAGCACTTCATGCGTGTTGACGTTGTAGAGTTTGGCACGCAGTGTCACGCGCACGCGGCTGGGCTTTTCCAAAAACTCCTGCTGCAAACGCACGATTTCGGTGTCCAGGCGCAGATCGCCGGCCACTGGCGCAGGTGCGGCTACGACAGCGCGGAACGTGCCGTTATTATCCAGCGCACGGACTATCAAGGGGCCAAACATTTGCGCTGGCGTGTCGGCCCACTCGCTCTTGGTGTAGTAATCCAGAGCAAAGGGTGTTTTGGTGTAGGCGATACGGCGGTTATCGAAACCGGGCTGCGCCTGCGGTGTGGAAACCAGCAGCAACAGATTATTGCGCCGACTCTCTGCGTGCTGTTCGCTCACGACATTTAGCACATAGGTACTCTTGTGTTCCGCTTCCGGTTTCAGTTGATCAAGGCTGCACGCTGCCAACGTAAACAGGAAAATGAATAGTGTGCTTATGCGAACACCACGCAACGAGTGATACATCTTTGATCTCCTATGATTACTCACCCGGCCCAGGCTCCTTAGGTTGGCGGCCAAACAATAAAGCCTTGGGATTGCGCTCCAACTCTTCACCGACGCGTTCCATGACATTGGTAAGTTGGCGCAGTTCGATTAATAAGGCACTCAGCTCCGGCGCGGTATCCTGCGTAAGCTGTTTGATGTCCGCACGGCTTTCCTTCACCGCCACACCAATATCCTGACTAGCTTGGGTGATCGCTTTAGCAGTCTGCTCTACACTGCCTACGCTACCATTGGCGCGCACGAGCAGTGCCGACATTTCCCCGGTAATGCGCGTTGTATCTTCGAAAGTAGTGGCAGCGTTATCCATCATCTTACCAAGTTTATCGGAATGACCTGCCACAGTGCTGGTGATGGTGTTCAGGTTCGCGAACGTGCCACTCAGCGCGGCCTGGTTCTTTTCGCTCAGCACTTTGTCAACGCTCTCTTGCAAGCCGCCAAGTTTTTTAGCCAACGTGGTGAAGGCAACATCCAGACGTGCCGTGAGTGAAGGCCCGCTGGCAATTTCCGGCGGTGAACCATCGTCGGGCATCACGATGGGCGGCGCGGCGCGGCTGCCTCCGGTGAGCTCTACATAGAGTAGACCGGTGATACCCTGACTGGTTAGAACGGCGCGGGTGTTCTGGCGTAGCGGGATGCCGCGTTCAATGCTTAAGGTAAGCTCAACCTGCTCCGGATTATTCGGATTAATTTCCAGGGTCTTCACCTCGCCCACCACGACACCGCGGTATTTCACCGGGCCGTTGATGTTGAGTCCGGATACTGACTCTGAGGTGCGGACGACGTAAGTATCGTAGGCCTTGCTCGTAGTGCCCACGAGCAGCCACAGCACAATGCCTATCAAAGCTGCGCTGAGTGCGATCACGAACAAACCCACTACGGTGTAATGAACTTTTGTTTCCATCGTTATGTACTCCTGCGCCTCTGCCGCGCACGCGGATTATCGAAGTATTCGCGAATCAGGGGGTGTTCAGCCTGACTCAACTCCTCCATGCTTGCATAGCCTATCACGTGGCGCTCGCCGAGGAAGGCCACACGATCTGTGACGCGCCATAAGGAATCGAGATCGTGGGTCACCATCACCACCGTGAGCCCCAAGGATTCCTTAAGTTGCAACACCAGTTCGTCCATGTCGGAGGCGCTTACCGGATCAAGACCGGCTGTGGGTTCGTCCAGCAGCAACAGATCGGGGTCTAGCGCCAAGGCACGCGCCACCGCAGCACGCTTGAGCATACCACCGCTGAGTTGACCGGGAAACAGGTCGGCGGCATGCGCCGGCAGGCCAACGAGTGCGATCTTGAACGCGGCGATATCATCAATCAGCTGAGCATCCAGCTCGGTATGTTCGTGCAGCGGCAGCGCTACATTCTGCTTCACCGTCATTGAGCTGAACAAGGCACCTTGCTGGAACATCATGCCGAAGCGGCTGCGCAATCCGAAAGCATCATGATCGGAAATGCCGACGATTTCCGTGCCGAACATGCGAATGGATCCCGCCGTGGGCCACCGCAGCATGATGATCTCGCGCAATAGTACTGTCTTACCCGAGCCGCTCGCACCGACTAGCCCGACCACTTCGCCACGGTGGATGGACAGTTGCAGATTTTCATGAATATGCAGCCCGCCAAGTTTGGTCTGAAGTCCCTGAATTTCAATCGCAACTTCATCGCCAAACGGTGTGGTCACAAGCCCAACCCGCCTATCATCACGGAAAAGAACGCATCCACCAGAATCACAAAAAAGATGGATTGCACCACACTCACGGTGGTCTGGCGGCCCACACTATCTGCGCCGCCGCTGACCCTAAAACCCTGATAGCAACCCACCATCGCAATGACCATCGCGAATACCGGGGCCTTGCCGATGCCGATCAAGATCGAGGTCATGCTCACTTGAGCGTGGAAGCGGTCGATGAACTCTGCAAAACTGACATTCAGCGTGGCGCTGGCGAACACCATACCACCGAACACGCTGAGCAAATCGGCGAACACCACCAGTAATGGCAGCGCGACCATCAAAGCCAATAGTTTGGGTAGCACCAGCAGCTCGATTGGAACAATGCCCATCGTACGCAGCGCATCCACTTCTTCTTCCACCATCATCGTGCCAATCTGTGCGGTGTAGGCCGAACCGGTGCGGCCAGCTACGATAATCGCAGTGATCAACGGCGCCAGTTCGCGCAACATGGTGAGTGACACCAGCTCGACGATGAACGTGTTAGCGCCATAAATTTTGAGCTGTTGCCCTCCCTGATAGGCGATGACGATGCCCATCAGAAAAGATAGCATGGCGACAATGGGTAGGGCGCGCACACCCGCATGTTCCAGATTAACGAACAGTGCTTTCCAACGGATTCTGCGCGGTTGCAGAATGCTCCGCCCAATAGCGAGTGTCGTCTCACCCACGAAGGACAGGAAATTTTCACTTTGGCTGAGCTGTGCCAGCGTTGCCTGGCCGAGACTTGCCACGACACCTAATGGCACTGGTGGCAAAGCAGGCTCCCCTGCTCCGGCACGGCGGTCGCGCACCAGCTCCAACAAGGCTTGATGTTCAGGGCGCAAACCCACCAACTCTCCGGTGCGCCCTTTGCGCCGCAGCTCGCTCAGAGTACGTTCCAGCATTAAGGCTCCGCTGGTATCGAGCTGCGCGATAGCGGAGACATCAATTACAATTTTTTCCCGCTGCGGCCAAACCAGTTTTGTCGAACGCTGCACGAGAAACTCCAAGCGCTCTACGACCCATTCACCCGTGCAACGCGCGCCGTCTGGCGTCGCCTCGATGTTCGCATCCTGCTTGTGGTCGCTATGTGCCAAGTTTGCTCTTCTTTATATTTATCCGGTGTTTGCTGTCTTTAACGAACCCATCTCGATCTGAGCAAGAAAATATCTCTCCAGCGTTGCTTGCGTAAATGCTCGTCCTGTAATTTAACGGTCGGCCCCGCCGGGCTGTCAATGGCGCGCAGTGCCGCAACAAAATTCTGCTCCCATAGTTGAGATGCCTGGATACGCGTAGCGTAAGGATGCTCCTTAACTCTGCCAATGGATGGATTAGTGTTGATTTCATAGATCTGGGGCTTACCCCCGACCAGGGAAAAATCGGCCCGACCATAGTCAGTTTCACCTATCGTGAACGCCTGTTTCAGTGCATCCGAGTAGATGTTGTCCGACATTCCGGCCAATTCCTCTTCATAGTGCTCCGCATCCGCCACGGCGTGCTTACCAGCCTTGGCGATCCAGTCGGTATCGTGCACTGCCAGCGTCGGGACCATTTGCTCACCCACCCGGAACATGGCCAGCTTGCGGAACAACCCGTCCCGAACAGGCTCTGCGCAATATTCAACGATCATCAAATCACGCGATGGGTATCCCGCAGCAAGTATTCTTTCGATCTCCCGGCCAAGTTGTTCCACATCTTCGATAAGGTCAGTCAGTACCCCCCGATGGCCTGACTCTGTGCGTAAGAATACCGGCCAGCGGTTTAGGCTGCTCGCATCATCTACGCGCCAGACATTAAACCGGTTGAACCCCGCGACATATAAGCGACGCAGCAACGCATACCTCTGGCAGAGTTTTGCCGGGTCGTTCAGCACCCGCACGCCGTGGGCCAAAAGCTCACGATAGACGTGGGCGGCCAGCTCCAGCTCCCAGAAACTGAGTCTATCAAGATCGGTGAAAACCCAGGTGGCGGCGGGCAAGCGACGCGCCCGGAACACGGCATCGTAGGTCCAGATACGGTAAGCCGGCGCACCGGGAATATCACGCACACGGCGGTGGGTACGCACCTTGGAGCGGGTAATAACGAAACAGATCACGCCTTACACCCCTTCTTAAGCTAAAATGAAGCTTGCTGGCTACGGTTGACAACACCGCCATAAATATGGCCAAATTGTAGCCTGAAAATCAGTCAACAAGCACTTACAGTAGAGGTTTTACCATGGAAAAAATCGTACTCGACCAAACCAAGCTGTTCGGCTTCAAGATTCTGCCTTCCTTTGGCAGTATGGCAGGCGTGGATAAGGGTCACAATGTATTACTGTCAGCGAAGGTAGGAGGAAAACCGATTGGCATCAATAAAGGTGGCTATGCGTTACTGTCAGCGAAAATAGGCGGCAAGCCTGGAGCTGTAACCCCTCCAGAAAAAGTATAAAGCCAGAATAAGGATTTACCTGCTGCCGTATATGACTCAGAATTCTAGTTTAGAAGGTATGTAACAAACACTTAACAAGGGGCATCACAATGGAAAAGATCATACTCGACCAAGCCAAGCTCTTCGGCTTCAAGACTCTGCCAGCCTTTAGCAAAACGGCAAGTGCCAACAACGATCGTAATCCGCCGCTGTCAGTAAAGGTGGGCGGCAAAATTGGTGGTAAGCCCTGTGCCGTCGTTCGCCATGAGACCACTCAGGGATGGGCAAAGGTGGGTGGCAAAATCGGGGGCAAGAAAGGAATGAGGCCAAAATCCTAAATAAGGTTTTACCTGCTTGATTTGAGGACCACCAAAATGGGCAATGCCAGCGCGTTGCCCATTTTCATTTTGTGCCACACTTGATTCCATGCCTACACCGACAATTCACTATGGTTTCGCGCCCTCAGGCGAACGCGGTCGCGCAGTAGACAACCATGTACGTCGGGTATTGGCAGACAGTCTTGAGCATATTCTAGAACAGAGCATCGGACATATTCACTGCGACGCGCCTGCCATAAATACCCTGGTTGCAAACTTAAGGCGAGGTGATCGTTACCCCCCTGCTGTATTTGGAATCTACGCCGAGATCGCTATCGCTTTACTCGAAGGCCGTAACCAGAACGCCGAAGTCCTGTTAGCCGATCTCGTCCGTATCGCTCCCCTGGATACCTCGCAGCGGCTGCTCACCCTAGGTGACACGGACATTGAGGAGCACACCCAGCGCTACCGAAGTTTGATGGATACCGACCCCTACGCGTCGTTCGCCATGCTACGTCCGCCTGATGCTATGGCCCAGGATTTTCGCGCACGCTTTGAGCGTGTCTACCAGATGATGACTCATCTGTTACCAGAACTTGCAGCAGAATTTGACGCACTAGTGAGCGAGATTATTATGGTCGTGGGTGAACAAGGCGCCGCGTTCGAGTTTGATGGCGGCTCCTCCTATATGCTTTGGGGCGGTTTGTTTATAAACGTCTCATCACACGACAGCGATATCTCCATGATCGAAGTACTGGCGCATGAAAGTGCCCATATTCTGCTCTATGGTTACTCAACAGAAGAGGCGTTGGTCGAGAATGCTGATGATGAGCTTTATGCCTCACCACTACGCACTGATCTGCGTCCGATGGACGGTATCTATCACGCCACCTACGTTTCAGTACGTGTGCATTGGGCCATGTCGCGTTTACTTGAGACCACCGCGCTCGACCCTGAGGCAAGACTAACAGCAGAGCGTGCGCGCGAAGGGTACAAGAAAAGTTTCGCGGCGGGTTATGCGGTTGTAGCATCTCACGGGCGTCTCACCCAAACCGGAACTGCCGTCATGCGCGAAGCAAAAGCCTATATGGATGCTGTTGCGTAAACGCTGGTAAGTAAAAATTGCGCTCCCTGAGCGCAGCAACACCACTCTCAAAATGTTTATCTCTGCATAAGTTTGACGTACCTACCAAGCGCAAGTCGGCTCAAACAGAAGGCGGAGTCGACAAACCTTTTTCGTCGGATTAGCTGTGCTTAATTCAACCTCCATCCTCTCTTCTCCCAGACATTTTCTGACACACACCATTTCTTAGCTAAGTTTGCTTGACAAGGGTCCGTTTTACTCCCTATAGTGGAGAAAAGTGGTATAAAGTGGCCCAAGGTGGGACACATCAGCGAGGGGAGATCGCTTTGTTTCGTGGCGTAAACAGTTTAACTCTGGATGCTAAAGGGCGTGTGGCGATGCCAGCCAAGTATCGCGAGCGTCTGGAATCGCAATGCCACGGTCAACTGATCATCACCATTGATCCGGAAGACCGCTGCCTATGGTTGTATCCCCTGCCCATTTGGGAAGGTATCGAGCACAGCCTCGATAGTTTACCGAGTCTGGATGGCGCTTCGCGCCGCATTCAACGTCTGCTGATCGGCCATGCTACAGAGTGTGATTTAGATAGCCAAGGCCGCATATTGCTGCCACCCCCGTTGCGTGAATTTGCCGCGCTGGACAAACAAGTGGTGCTGATCGGCCAAGGTAAAAAATTTGAGCTTTGGGATGCCACGGCCTGGGCAACGCGCCGCGAACAGTGGCTGCAAGAGGATGTGGCGGATTACCAGCAACTATCCGATGACATGAAAAAGCTGTCGCTCTGACAGCCATGCCAGACATTTATGCGCACCGCCCGGTACTGCTTGATGCGGTGATCGAAGGACTGGCCATCCGGCCCGACGGGATTTATGTAGACGGCACCTTCGGGCGGGGCGGGCACAGCCGGGCGATATTAGACAGATTAGGGCCGCAAGGACGTTTGTTGGGGATAGATAAAGACCCCCAAGCGATCGATGCGGCGCAACAGACATTGGCAGCGGATGAACGATTCATGATGCAGCGGGGGACGTTCGCACGAATCAACGACTATGTGCAGGCACACGACCTGCACAAGGTGGATGGTGTTGTGCTCGATCTGGGCGTGTCGTCACCGCAGCTTGACGATCCGGCGCGCGGCTTCAGTTTCAGCCACGATGGCCCGCTCGATATGCGGATGGATCCCGAAGCGGGAATCAGTGCCGCTGACTGGCTGGCGAGCGCTAAAGAAGCCGAGATCATGCAGGTATTATTCGATTTCGGCGAGGAACGTTACGCCCGGCGCATCGCCCACGCCATCGTGCAGGCACGCTCGCAAACCCCCATCACCACTACCGGTCAACTCGCGGCCATTGTCGCGGCGGCCAATCCAGCCTGGGAAAAGGGTAAAGACCCGTCCACGCGCAGCTTCCAGGCTATCCGCATTTTTATCAACCGCGAACTGGATGATCTGGACACCGCACTCAGTCAGATACTCACACTATTAAAAACCGGCGGTCGGCTGGTGGTGATTAGCTTTCACTCCTTAGAAGACCGTCTGGTTAAACGCTTTCTGCGTCGGCAGGCGCACGGTGATGCCTTTCCCCCGAGGCTGCCTGTGCCTGCCGCGCAGATCCATCATGCGCTGCGGCTAGTCGGAAAGGCGCAGCGCGCCAGTGCCGCAGAGATTGTCGCTAACCCTCGTGCCCGCAGCGCGGTATTGCGCGTCGCCGAGCGTCTGACATGAGCAGCCGCCACATCAATTTGGCAGTGCTCGCGCTGGTGGTGATGGCCTCGGCGTTAGGCGTGGTGTACGCCAAACATGAAAATCGCAAATTATTTATCGAGCTGCAGCGCCTGGAAGCGGAGCGCGACGCGATGAATATCGAGTGGGGACAGCTACAGCTGGAACAAAGCACGCTGGCCACTTACTCCAGGCTGGATGATGCGGCGCGTAACCATCTCAATATGGTGGCGCCCACGCCCGACAACACGGTGATTGTGAAGCCATGAGCAAGGCACCGAACTCTTTACCCACCTATCCCGTGCGGCGTGCGCTGATCCTTGGCTTATTAAGCATCGTGATGGCGCTGTTGATATGGCGCGCGCTGGATTTGCAGGTATTTAACAAGGATTTCTTGCAGGTGCAGGGCGAAGCGCGTCATCTGCGTGTGGTTTCTGTGCCTGCGCATCGCGGCATGATTCTGGATCGCAATGGCGAGCCGCTGGCCATCAGTACGCCGGTGGATTCGGTGTGGGCTAATCCCCAGGAATTACTTGCCGCGCGTGCGCAGTGGCCGCAGCTGGCCAAGCTGCTGCAGCTGGACGCAAAAAAATTAGCGCAACATCTGTTGGCGCGCAAACAGCGTGAGTTTGTCTATCTGGAACGGCGCATTAATCCCGACCTTGCGCAGCAAGTGATGGCCTTAAACATACCCGGCGTTTCCTTGCAGCGTGAATATCGCCGCTACTATCCGACCAGTGAAGTGAGTGCGCACGTCCTCGGCTTTACCAACGTGGATGATGTTGGTCAGGAAGGTCTGGAGCTCGCGTATGACGACTGGCTGCGCGGCATTCCGGGCAGTAAGCGCGTATTAAAAGACCGGATGGGCCATACCGTCGAGGATGTGGAAAGCTTGCGCGCGCCACGCCCTGGGCGTGATTTGCAGCTGAGTCTCGACCGACGCATCCAGTATCTGGCTTATCGTGAACTTAAAGCCGCAGTGCTGGAACATCAGGCGCACTCGGGTTCAGCGGTCATTCTGGATGTGCCCACTGGCGAAGTTTTAGCGATGGTCAATCTCCCTGCTTACAACCCGAATAACGTGAGCGGCAAACGCACCGAACGCTACCGTAATCGCGCGGTAACGGATGTCATGGAGCCGGGCTCGACCATCAAGCCGTTTACCATCGCGGCAGCGCTAGAGACCGGTCTGTATCAAGCTAATACGCCAATTGATACCCGCCCCGGCTTGTTTAAAGTGGGGCAAAAAATCATTCGCGATACGCACGACTATGGCCTCATTGATGTTGCGGGCGTGATCCAGAAGTCGAGCAATGTGGGCGCGAGCAAGATCTCTCTAACGATCCCGCCGGAATCTTTATGGAAGGTATTGTCTGGCGTGGGCTTAGGCCTCAGCACCACCAGCGGCTTTCCGGGAGAGGCGCGCGGATCACTTCCTGCGTATCAAAGCTGGCGTGAAATTGAGCGGGCCACAATCTCGTTCGGCTACGGGCTTTCCGTTACGCCTCTACAACTGGCGCAGGCCTACACCGTACTGGCAGGTGACGGGCGCTTACGGCCCGTCTCGTTCGTACCTGTGAGCAATCCCGCACCGGGCCGGGCTGTGCTCACGGAAAAAACGGTCGCTGCGGTGCGTGTGATGCTGGAGAGCGCGGTGAATGAAGGCGGTACGGGTACGCTCGCACACGTTGCAGGGTATCGCGTGGCCGGCAAAACCGGCACGGTGCACAAACTCGGGTCAGATGGTTATCTGGAAGACCGCTATCTTTCGCTGTTCGCTGCCATCGCACCGGCCAGCAAGCCGCGACTCGTGATGGTGATCGTTATCAATGAACCGAATCCTAAAGAATATTATGGTGGATTGGTTGCCGCGCCGGTGTTCGCCAAGGTCATGGCGGGTGCTTTGCGCCTGCTGGACGTGCCGCCCGATGACCTGTCTGCACTGACACCGCCGCCGCTCCAGGCCAGCACGGCCACACCCGGCACCATTGAACATAGCCTGGCGCAGGCCAATACCATCACGCCGGACGATGCCGCCGTGGAGCCAGTATCGCTGGAGGATGCGCGATGATGGCT
>JAYTIZ010000146.1:0-2570 GCA_043731445.1 Gammaproteobacteria bacterium
GTAAGTTGTCTGGCTGCCAAGTTGCAGATTTGCCTGATTGGCTCGCCCGATTTTGCGCGGGTGCGCGCCACGATGTTTGCGCAGCAAGAGGGCTTAACCAAGGAAGGCATCTGGGAGATCGCCACAAAAGATTCCGAGCGGCGCAAGGCATTGGAAGGATGTGTAGACTCGCCCAAGACCGCCGCAAGCCTGCATGACGATATTACCTATGCTGAACAGCATGGCATCACCGGAACCCCCCTCGTGGCCATCAATGGCCGTAAAGCCCCTGCATTGCCCGCCTTTATATTTGCGCTGATTATGACCCAAGGCCGCGATAATGACCCCGGTTTTGCGGTTTTGCCTAAGGCCGAACCCAACCCAGACTTGTAATTCCGAGAGCTTGTGCACTAGGATAAAACATAACGTAGTTTGTCGCACCCCCGCTAGCTCCTCCAAAAGGCATCAAATCGCTACGTCTACTCAGTTGCTCGTCGTAGCCGTCAAAATCTAGTCAGTTTCATTGCATTTATATCCCTATACTTCAAGCCCAGTTCTGTCACAACCTACTGTTTCAAAATGAAATATCTTAGTCTGGTACGGTACTTGCTTAATACAATTACAGCTTTGTTACATTAAAGATTCGAGGCCATTAAAATGAAATATTTCGCATTAACATCCTTACTGTTGCTGGGTATAGCGGCCGGTCCAAGCTGGGCGGACGTTCCTTTAGGACTGCCCACGGTTCCTGTCCCCGCTGACAACCCTCAGACTCCTGAAAAAATTAACCTGGGGAAAACACTGTTTCAGGATAAACGCCTGAGTGGCGACGGCACAATTAGCTGCAGTAGTTGTCATAGTCCGGACAGAGGCTTCTCCAATGGCCTGCCGGTGGGCGTAGGTGTGCATAACGCCAAAGGAACACGCAACACACCCACCATACTCAATGCCGCTTATTACAGTAGCCAATTCTGGGACGGACGCCGCCCAAGTCTGGAAGCGCAATCCAAGGATCCTCTCACTAATCCCGTTGAGCACGGACTCAAAGATCAGGCTGCCGTACTGGCTATCATCATTAAAGATCCTATTTACCCCACACAGTTTAAGGGAGCTTTCGGGGTAGCCGCTGATAAAATCACCATGGAGCACGTCTCCAAGGCTATCGCCTCCTTTGAGCGCACTCTGATAGCAGGCAACTCTCCCTTCGACCGCTATCAGTACAACGGCGAGAAAACAGCTTTATCACCCGAACAGATTCGCGGTCTGGAAGTGTTTCGCGGCAAAGGTAAATGTAGTTTATGTCATACCATTGCTCCCACCTACGCACTCTTTACCGATAATAACTACCACAACCTGGGCGTAGGTTTCAGCAAAATTGAACCCCATATGTATGAGGTCATCAATGCCTTCCGCGCCGCGAATGCCCAAGGTAAGTCGGTTGATGAGCTAGTACTTAAAGAGGGCGATACTTCTCAATTGGGTCGTGTGCTGGTAACCATCACGCCAACCACGGTAGATAGTAATGCCATCGGCCGCTTCAAAACCCCGACCTTGCGCAATGTAGAACTAACCGGACCTTATATGCACGACGGCAGCCTTGCTACCCTAGAAGACGTGGTTGAACTTTATAATAGAGGCAACGAAAAGAATCCACGTCTGGATCCATTGTTCAAACCTCTGAATCTGACCGACCAGGAAAAAGCTGATTTGGTAGCGTTCATGAAAGCGCTGACCAGTTCCAGCATGCCTGGCCTGCAAGCAAGCAATTAGCGCAACGACACTGTTCTAAACTAAAAAGCCCCTGTGACGTGGCCGTCACAGGGGCTTTTTTAGACAAACGTAAAGTAGGCTAAAAGTACTCAGGCAACCTTGGACTTTATTTTACCTGGGGTAACGCGCGGAGCCAAATCACCACTCGCGTACTTCTTCACCATCACTTCCAGATTGATCGGCTTGATCTTCGACGCCATGCCACTGCAACCAAAGGCCTCGTAGCGCATCTTGCAGACTTCCATCATGGCCTTGGTAGAGGCTTTCAGGAATTTACGCGGATCAAATTCAGCGGGGTCTGCAGCCAGTGTCTGACGCACAGCGCCCGTGCAGGCCAAGCGTAAGTCGGTGTCAATATTCACCTTGCGCACGCCGTGCTTGATGCCCTCACAGATTTCCTTCACCGGCACGCCGTAGGTCTCGCGGATGTTGCCACCGTATTTGTTGATGATCTCCAGCCATTCCTGCGGCACCGATGAAGAGCCGTGCATGACAAGGTGAGTATCAGGGATACGCGCGTGGATTTCCTTGATGCGTTCGATGGCCAGCGTATCGCCTGTCGGTGGACGCGTAAACTTGTAAGCACCGTGACTGGTGCCGATGGCGATTGCCAGGCTGTCTACCTTGGTCGCGGCCACAAAATCTGCGGCCTCTTCGACGTCGGTCAATAATTGTGAATGGTCGAGCTTGTCGGTGGAGCCGTGGCCGTCTTCCTCGCCCATCATGCCACTCTCCAGCGAACCCAGGCAGCCTAGCTCGCCTTCAACGGAAATGCCGCAAGCGTGCGCCATTTCGACCACTTTACGCGTGACCTCAACGTT
>JAYTIZ010000147.1:0-4900 GCA_043731445.1 Gammaproteobacteria bacterium
ATGACGCGTTTCACCTTTTTCAGCTCCTCCATCAAATTACCCTGGGTGTGCAAACGCCCGGCGGTATCAGCGATCAACACATCCACGCCGCGTGCCTTGGCAGCCTGCACCGCATCGAAAATCACCGAACTGGAATCCGCGCCGCTATGCTGCGCGATAACGGGAATGGCATTGCGCGCACCCCACACCTGGAGTTGCTCCACAGCGGCGGCACGAAAGGTATCACCGGCGGCGAGCATGACGGAATGTCCAGCCGCCTGTAAGCGTTGAGCAAGCTTGCCGATCGTCGTCGTCTTACCCGCACCGTTCACGCCGACCATGAGTATAATAAACGGCTTCACATCAGACGGAATCAGCAGGGGTTTACTGCAAGGCTCAAGCAGTGTGCGCAGATCCTCACGCAGTGCGGCAAGCAAGGCTTCAGCATCACCCAATTCCTTACGTGCGACGCGTGCGGTAAGATCAGCGATAATTGCCTGTGTCGCTTCTACCCCTACATCGGCGCTCAGCAATTGGGTCTCAATCTCCTCCAACAGCTCAGCATCAATGACTTTTTTGCCGAGCACGAGACGGCTGAGGCCTTCGCTCAAACCATTACGCGTGCGTGTCAGCGAATCCCGCAAGCGCGCTAACACCCCCTCTTTGGACGATGGGACAGAGGTTTCGCTTATTTCGTCGGCTTTTTTGATTTTTTTGAAACTGAACATGGCGGCTATGGTCTTACTAGTTCATTACAGTATACGCTATCCTATCATCCAGACTCTGTCCCATAAGGCTTCCCATAAAATGGCTAAATATCTGTTAGCAGTACTCTTTTTGTGCGCGCCGTGGCTGTCCACAATGGCTGCGGAAACAACCGACACTCACGCTGCGGTGAGTCCTAAGCTTAAATCTAATCCTCTGGTGCATGAATTTAAGCTGGGCAACGGACTCAAGCTCATCGTGAAGGAAGATCATCGCGCGCCCGTCATCGTTTCACAGGTCTGGTACAAAGTCGGCAGCAGCTATGAGCCCACCGGGATTACCGGCATCTCGCACATGCTGGAACACATGATGTTTAAGGGCACACCCAAGCACCCACCCAACGACTTCTCGCACATCATCGCAGCCAACGGGGGGCAGGAAAACGCCTTCACCGGACGCGACTACACCGTTTATTTTCAGCAACTGGAAAAAAGCCGTCTGCACGTAAGTTTCGAACTGGAAGCTGACCGCATGCGCAATCTTTCCTTACCTGAAGCAGAATTCCTCAAGGAGCAGCAGGTCGTCATGGAAGAGCGCCGTCTGCGCACCGATGACAATCCCGAAGCGTTGACGGACGAATTATTTAATGGTGCCGCTTTCGTCAATGGCGCTTACCATCATCCAGTGATTGGCTGGATGGACGATATCCGGCATTACACCATTGATGATTTGCGGCATTGGTATCAAACCTGGTACGCACCTAATAATGCCACGGTGGTGGTGGTAGGTGATATTTATCCGGACGATGTACTGGCCCTCGCTAAAAAATATTTCGGCCCACTCAAGCCTGGCAAGATTACTCCGCCCAGAATACGCCAGGAGATCGAACAAAAAGGTATACGACGCATCACCGTGAAGGCTCCTGCGGAACTGCCTTATCTGCTGATGGGCTACCGAGCCCCGGTACTCAGCACCGCAAGTGCGGACTCAGAGTGGGAAGCGTATGCCCTGGAAGTGCTGTCCGGTGTGCTAAGTGGCGGTGACAGCGCACGCCTTGCCAAAAAACTGGTGCGCGAAAGCCAGGTGGCCGCTAGCGCCAGCGCAGGCTATAGTCTCTACGCACGACTGCCCGATCTTTTTCTACTCGACGGCACGCCCGCGCAAGGTCACAGCGTTGACGAGCTGGAACAGGCCTTACGTGCCGAGATCAAACGCCTGCAGGATGAACCCGTGAGTGTTGCGGAACTTGACCGCATCAAAGCCCAGGTCGTCGCCAGCGAAGTGTACGGACGTGACTCCACCTTTGGCCAGGCCATGCAAGTCGGTAATCTGGAAACCGTCGGCCTCGACTGGCGTTTGTCGGATGCTTATGTTGACAAGATCAGTGCCGTGACCGCCGAGCAGATCCAGCAGGTCGCACGCAAATATCTAATTGATGACCACCTTACAATCGCCGTGCTCGACCCTCTGCCGATTGACCCTAACAAGCCGCGTGCCGCACCTAGCCAGCCGGGAGATCAACATGTCCGTTAGATTATTATTGTCCTGCGTATTGCTCCTGCCGTTGGCGGCACAGGCTGGCCCCGTTATTGAACATTGGCAAACCAGTAATGGTGCGCGAGTCTATTTTGTCGCTGCGCCTGAACTGCCGATCGTGGATGTGCAGGTAGTGTTTGACGCTGGCAGTGCGCGCGACGGGAACAAGCAGGGTGTGGCACAACTCACCAGCGCGACGCTGTCCGATGGGGCTAAATCGGCCAGTGGTGAACTCACTGCCGACACCATCGCCGAACGCTTTGCCGATCTGGGCGTGCAATTTGGCGCTGGTACCGACCGCGATATGACCACCGTAAGCTTGCGCAGCCTCATTACGCCTGCCGTGCTGCAATCGGCGCTGGAAACCATGCGCGCAATCATCACCCAACCCACTTTTCCGCAGGATGCTTTTGAGCGTGAGCGCAAAAACATGCTGATCAGTTTACAGGCGCAGGAACAGTCACCGGATGCGATTGCCGAAAAGGCTTTTTTCGCAGCGCTCTACGATAATCATCCTTATGCCAGTGATGCGCTGGGCACCGCTGAGAGTGTGACTAAACTGACACGTGAAGACGTGCTCGCACATTACGCAACTTATTACGTTGCCCATAACGCTGTAGTGGCTATTGTGGGCGCCATGGATCGCAAGGCGGCCGAAAAACTGGCCGAAACAGTGTTGAGTGGCCTGCCGCAAGGCGCAGCCCCAGCGGATCTTCCTCCGGTGGCGAATTTATCTGAAGCACGCACGATCACACTCGCGCATCCCTCGGCGCAGACGCACATTCTTGTTGGCCAGCCGGGCATCAGCCGCCATGATCCAGATTATTTCCCGCTGCTGGTAGGCAATCATGTGCTGGGTGGCAGCGGTCTCGTTTCACGTCTCTCCGCTGAAGTACGCGAAAAGCGCGGACTCTCTTATAGCGTGTACAGCTACTTTCAGCCGATGCAATTGCAAGGGCCGTATACACTCGGCCTGCAGACGCGTAACGATCAGGCCAGTAACGCCTTGCAAGTGCTACGTGACACCTTGCAAAAATTTGTGCAGACCGGCCCCACTACTCAAGAACTCACAGCCGCCAAGCAAAATATTACCGGCGGCTTCGCGCTACGCATTGACAGCAACAGCAAGCTCGCCGCTTATCTCGCGGTGATTGGTTTTTATCAACTTCCGCTCGATTTCCTCGACAGCTACAACAAACACGTACAGGATGTGACGCTGGCGCAAATTAAAGATGCCTTCACGCGGCGCATTCAACCTGAGCGCATGATAACGGTCATCGTCGGTGGCACGGCTGAAACCCCAGCGCCCGCGCAAAACTAACCAGCTGCGCATTATCGGTGGCGAGTGGCGCGGCAGAAAGCTCAGCTTTCCTGATGTCGAGAGCCTGCGCCCGACGCCAGACCGCGTGCGCGAAACGCTGTTCAACTGGTTGCAACCCATCATCCACGGCGCGCGCTGTCTTGATCTCTTCACCGGCAGTGGCGCACTCGGCTTAGAGGCTCTCTCGCGCGGAGCGGCGCAGCTCGTAATGGTTGATCGCGACCCTCAAGTCATCACACACCTGCGTGAGCATATCAACACCTTACAGGCTCAAGGCGCTGAACTTGTCCATTCCGACGCTTTGTCCTACTTAAGCCGAAAGCCTCAGGAAGATTTCGACATAGTATTCCTCGACCCTCCCTTCCGTCATACTCTACTGGAAGCGAGTTGCCAGCTATTAGAGGAACATGCTTGGCTTAAATCCAACGCACATATTTATATGGAGACTGAAAGCGAACTGGAGCTGCCTGCATTACCGCGAAACTGGCACATTACGCATAGCAAACGCGCCGGTGAAGTACGCTATTATATGGCTGTAAGAGAGATACCGTAGACCGGTAGGAAAAATTACGGCCGACCCTTTCAATAAGGTAAAAAAATGAACATCACCGCAATCTACCCAGGCACTTTCGACCCGATTACCCACGGTCATAGCGACCTAATCCAGCGCGCAGCGCGCCTGTTTGACCACGTCATTGTCGCGATCGCCGCCAACCCTGCCAAGAAACCTTTTTTCTCTCTGGATAAACGCGTGGCACTCGCGCGCGTGGTGCTAAAAGACCTCAAAAATATCGAGGTATGCGGCTTCGACACCTTATTAGCCGACTACGCTAGCGAACGTGGTGCTCAGGTTATTCTGCGTGGCTTACGCGCAGTATCGGATTTTGAACGCGAATTTCAACTCGCCGGGATGAATCGCCGCCTCGCCCCAAAAATCGAGACCTTGTTTTTAACACCCGCTGAACAATACGCTTATATCTCATCAAGCTTGGTGCGCGAAATTGCTGCGCTCGGCGGTGATGTTTCGGCCTTCGTTCATGAAGAGGTTAAAATGGCACTAGTGACCAAATAATACTAGGTACATTTAACGATCCGGCAACCTATGCGTAATCCAAAAAAGTTTTACCCTTTTTTAGTCTACTTACTCTTTTTAATTTCCTGCTTGCACCCCTGTCAGGCCGCTACACCACCTGCCGCAGCCATTGCCAGCGCACATCCGCTCGCCACAGAAGCGGGGCATGAAATTCTCGCCGCTGGCGGCAACGCGTTTGATGCTGCTGTCGCCATTACCGCGGCCTTGGCTGTAGTGGAACCTTATAGCTCCGGCTTGGGCGGGGGCGGATTCTGGCTGCTGCACTG
>JAYTIZ010000148.1:0-5868 GCA_043731445.1 Gammaproteobacteria bacterium
GCGATTTCCAACTTGCCGTTGGCGCAGACGGCCGATAATAATTTCCTGGCGGATATCTTCACGATAGGTAGGGAAGTCGTAGTTATCCTTGGTTAAAATCTCGCGGAATTGGTTAAGGGTTAAGTTATTTTGCTTGGCGATATTTTCAATAGCGCGATTGAGCGTGTCATCGTCTACACGAATGCCCGTGCTTGCTGCAACCTGCAGCTGCAAGCGTTTGAGAATAAGGCGCTCCAGTACCTGTCGTTGGAGGATATCCTCGGGCGGGATTTGTACTTTTTGTTGGCGCATTTGCAAGATCACGATGCGTATTTGCGTGTCCAGGTCGCTTTGGGTGATGACATCATCATTGACTACGGCGAGGATGCGATCAATGGACACGATCCTAGAGGGTGAACTTGGTTTGTCCGGCGCAGTAGTAAGCGGTGGAGCGACGGGCTGATCCGCAGGTTGGTCAGTGGATTGATCCGCCGGTTCTGCATCAAGAGCGCCGCCCTTGAACTCTACATTAAGTTTGTCCTGAGGTGCAGCAGCTTGAGCGCTGGATAATACAAATAGCGGTGAAAACAATAGCAAAAGAATGGCAAAATACCGCATTACAGTGTTTTTCCTTAGTAGTCATTAAGTGGCAGCGTTGAGCGGTTAGTATCAAGCAAGCCCTCCAAGCCTTTCGCCCCGTTGCCCTTCTTGCCGAAGCTGGCTAGGCCTTTCAATTCAAGCTGGAAGAAGACGCTGTTGTTACTGCTGCCGTCCACATTATTTATGAAACGCCGGTCAGCGATACGGAATGTCCAGCAGCAGGTATCGTATTCTACACCTGCCAAGATTTCCAAGGTGCGACTATCTCTTAGAGAGTAATTCCAACGTGCTACACCATTCCAGCGGTGATCCTGCCTTTTGACTATCGGCCACAGCGCGGAGATATCAAACTGGTTCAGCTCTTCAATGCTGGCAGGGTTACCCGGATCGTCATTCAGGAATCGGTAAGATACATCAACGAAACGGTTGCTATCAGGTTGGTAGCGTACTCCGAACGCAGTTCTTGAGAGGCGGCTGGCACGAGTATCCCATTGTACGGAGGTTATGGCACTCAGGTGCGGGATTACTTCCAGGGCAATGGCCTGCGCAACGATGTTCGACGAACTCACGGTTTCCACAGGCTCCCCTGGCAAGGTTACCTTGCGGTCACGGAAGTAGCGGATCTGTCCGATACTGGCGTTGAACCGCTCTGCCCCGGCTGCATTGAAGAATCGGGTGGTAAGGGATAAGGCCAACTGATTGGCGTCGCCCTCTCGATCTGCACCGCTGAAGCGGTTAGTTTGAAAGAGTTGGGTGAAGTTAAAATCCGACAGAGTGGTATCAAATACCGGAATATCGTCTTGGTTACGGAACGGTACATAGAGGTAAAACAGGCGCGGCTCTAGCGTCTGCGAGAAACTGCTTCCACCAAAGCTCGCATCACGCTCCAAGGTGAGACCGCTGTCTACACTGAAGATGGGTAAGGTACGAGAAGGATTACTGTCTGTGCCGGGTACCTCATTGTCTAACGCATACTGGGTATGGCGCAAGCGGAGGGTAGGTGTTATAAAACCGGCGCTGTTGCGTAACGGTAGGCTAATGCCTGGCTCTATATCAATGCGATCTGCTGTGACGCTGTCTTGGCGGTCAAAGTGTACATATTCGGCATCAAACAAATAACTGGATCCTTGCCATTGCCGTGGCAGGTTAGCGCTGACTAACAGTTGTGGCAAGCGCTGGTACGGCTGTTGGCTGATAGGTATCGTTTCGTCAATGGTCTGGAAGCTTTGTAGTCTCCCAGTAGCTGACCAGAAATCTCCCTGATAAGTCACATCAGCACGGTTTTCCAAGTGGGTGGTGCTGGAGATATCCAGGCTGGAACCTAGTTGCTCAAAGTAGTTATTGTCCGAGACATAATTGAGATTGATGTCTGTGCTCCAACGCGGCGCAAAACCACCCCTGTGGCGAGCCGAGATAAAAAAGCGGTCGTCGCCAAATGCGCTGTCATGGGGTACGTACTCAACGTTTAGCTGCCCTGCATTAGTAGGATTAAGATAACGGAACTCAGTGATGAGCTGTACACCACGTTTGCTGGTGATACGCGGCGTAATGGTCGCATCCTTGTTGGGTGAGATATTCCAGTAGTAGGGCGTTAGAAGTTCCGTGCCAACCTCATTAGAGTTGCCGAAGCTTGGCGCTAAAAAGCCCGATTTTCTTCGGTCGTCTATTGGAAAAGTGGTATACGGAAGATAGAGAAAGGGCACACCCTTGAACTCTAGCCAGACATTGCGCGCAGTGCCTACGCCGGTTTCCTGATTCAGTCTGATATCGCTGGCGTGTAGGTACCAATCGTCTTTATCGGGATTGCAGGTAGTATAGCGGGCATTTTTTAGATGGGTTTTATTGCGACCCTCCAGAATAATGCTGGAGGCATCGCCGCGTGCATGTTTCTCGGCGAGACGAAAAGTAGAGTTCCCAAGGTTACCCGTGTTCGTACCCAGTTGAACATGGGCAGAGTCGGCCTCCAAGCTGAGCCCTCCCTGTTGATAGCGAACATTGCCAGTGGCATCCACCGTGTCGGCATCTTTATCATAGGTAGCCTTATCGGTCTCAATTTGCTGATCGGCACGGTGTATATCAACGTCGCCGCTGAAATTGAAGAGATTGTTGTTGGTGATCTGGCTCTGGTCAGCGTTTAAGTAGATGGCTTGATCGTTACTGTCAAAGTTGGGCCGCAGTATATGATGTTCTGCTATGCCTGGTTCGCCACATAGCTCCCAGTCAGTGTTGCGCAGTACCGAGCTGGGGCTAGGGGATGCAGCACCTGCTGCGTTAAAGGTCAGCAGGTTTATTATTATAGGAGTAGCTGAGAGGAGTAGCCGCTTAGAACGCACGTTTTTTAACTCTAATAGTTCTGACCCCATAAAATCGCATAGAATGACGTTACGTTCAATCTTTTATGCCCAAACACAGGCAAATTTTGAAGAAAGCCCCTAAAAAGTACCTTGTCATCCTGGCCTTAGGTCTTATTCTTACGGTGAGCTTGCTGGTTTGGACAAAACCTGTCAGGCAACTGGATCTGAAAGAAACCCCACCTACGCATGTTACAACTACCCAAGTTCAGCAGCAGGATATCAAGCCCACTGAAAAAGTGACGGGTCGCCTGCAGGCTGCGCAGAAGGCTGTGTTGCACTTTGAACTGGCGGGTCAGTTGCTCAAACGTCATGTGGAGCCTGGGCAGCGGGTGGAGCTTGGGCAACTGCTCCTCGAGCTGGGTGACGGTGACTATCAGGATGCCCTGGCTGAAGCCAAGTCCGCGTTGCAGCAGGAGCGGGCAGCAGCAGCGCGTGATCGCCAATTGCTCAGTCTGGCCAGCCGCGAGCGTGAGTTGCAGGTGCAGGCCGTGGCACGCTTCGAACGTCTGGGGCAGCAGTCACTGGTTTCGCAGTCGCAACGTGATGAAGCACAGGCGCGGTTGTTACAGTTACAGACAGAAGAAGCGCGGCTGCGTTACAGCGTGACCACTGCCGCTGCGACCCTGGAACAGCGCGAGACGGCTGTCAGCCGCGCACAGCGCAATCTGGAACGTGCCCGCCTTACGGCACCCTTCGCCGGCATTATCAATCAGGTGTTTGTGGAGGTGGGAGATTACGTCGTGCCTAATACCGCTGCTCTGGAACTTCTGGACAGCGAATTTCTCGATCTGTATGTAGAAGTTCCCAGTGCTGTGGCCGCCGCCGTAACGCTGGGGCAACAAGTTGAAGTACGCATTGGCGGAAAAATGCAGCAAGCCGACATCGTGGCGGTGCAAACGGATCCTAATCCTGCTACTGGCACCTATGCCGTGCGCATGCGTATGCCGAGCCAGGGTACGCTGCCCGGTGAGCTGGCCGAGGTCACGCTGGCACGGACGCTTTTACAGGGTGCTCTGGTGTTGCCGGTAACGGCGGTATTACAGGAAGAAGGTAAGGCCTATGTGTTTCTCGTGCAGGGCAAGGTGTTAAAGCGCACCGAAGTGGTGTTGGGTCCGCGCATCCAGGATGTGCAGGTGATCGAATCAGGTGTGGGTGTAGGTGACACGGTAGTCGCGCACAGTATCGCGGCGCTGGCCGATGGCGAACGGGTCGTAGCACAAGCCCAGTAGATCATGTTCCTGATCCGCTTTGCGCTCAACAATCCGCTGCTGGCTAATCTGCTGGTTGTGCTGGTAGTGATTGCCGGGTTGCTGAGCTGGTCCGCCATGCCGCAGGAGATGTTTCCGGTCATCGAGCTCGACAAGGTGCGTATCAGCACAGTGTTCGAAGGTGCGTCGCCCGAAGAGGTGGAGCGGCAGGTGACGCAACCCATCGAGGACGAGTTCGATGGCATCGCCGACATTGATGAGATTACTTCGACCAGTAGCGAAGGCGTGTCCAGCATCCTGATTAAACTCAAAGCAGGCGCGGATGTGGACGATTTTCTGCGCGAAGCGCGCGACGTGCTGGATCGTGTCACTGATCTGCCAGAGCTGGCCAAAAAACCGGAATTGGCGCGTCTTAAAACCCGTTTTCCGGTGGTCAGCATGACACTCTACGGTGCCGTTTCCACCGACTATCTGGCCGATCTGGCCGATAAACTAAAGCCCAGGTTGTTACAAATTCCTGGCGTGGCCAGCGTGAGTGTAGCTGGTGAACGCGAGCGCGAGTTATGGGTGATCGTTGATCCGGAACAACTGGCCGCGCGCGGTGTGCCGCTTGCACTGGTAACACAGGCCTTGCGCAATAATCTCCGTGATCTGCCCGGTGGTGCCATCAAGGCCCATGAAGGCGAGGTGTTGCTGCGCGGTAAAGGTGTGGCACCCGATCCGGAGCAGGTTGAGGCCATAGTGCTGCGCACTAATGCCCAAGGCGGGCAATTGCGCCTGGGTGAAGTCGCCCACGTGGAGCAGCGTCTGGAAGAGGCGAAGACGCTGGGTCGTTTCAACGGCAAACCTTCCATCAACTTTACCATCAATAAAACGGCCGATTCGTCCACGGTTAAAGTGTCACAGAGCGTGCAGGCTTTGGCGGCTCAGCTCAACAAGGAATTACCGGCCAGCGTGCAGGTGGGCGTGTATTCCGATTTATCGCAATTCGTTAAGGAACGTCTGGAGGTGTTACAAGCCGCCGGCCTGGTAGGGTTAATACTGGTTTTATTAACGCTCTATCTGTTTCTAAATTCCCGCGTTGCAATGGTGGCCGCCATGGGCATTCCCGTGGGTTTTATGTTCGCCATGGTGCTGCTGTATTACTTCGGCTATACCTTGAATATGATCTCCATGTTCGCCTTTCTCGTCGTGTTGGGCAGGCTAGTGGACGATTCCATCATCGTCACGGAAAACATTTACCGCCACATGGAGCTAGGTGAAACACCGCATGTGGCAGCGGAAGCAGGTGCGCGCGAAATATACTGGCCGGTGGTAGCATCTACCGCGACGACGATTGCTTCCTTCCTGCCCATGTTGGCCATCGGTGGCACCATGGGAGCGTTTATCGCCGTGATTCCCGTGGTAGTGAGTCTGGCCTTGTTCGGTTCTTTACTAGAGGCTTTTGCTATTTTGCCCACGCAGGCTGCCTACCTGTTGCGCGTGGCGAAGCACGAGACCAAGCGCCGGTGGATAGATTGGCAAGCGCTGTTAAGCCGTTACCTGAATTTTCTGCGCTGGTCCATGCAGAGCCGCTATCTGGTCACGCTCGCCACTTTTGGCTTGTTACTGATTAGTCTGACCTACGCAGGCACGCGCATGCAGTTTGAATTATTTGGCCACATAGACAGCACGCAGTTTTTTATCAATGCCGAAGCGCCCAACACCTCGCCTTCATGGGCCTTGAT
>JAYTIZ010000149.1:0-2551 GCA_043731445.1 Gammaproteobacteria bacterium
ACTCAGCAAAGTGCTTGAAGTCATCGCCCTTGGCAACAAAATCAGTTTCACAATTCACCTCGACCATCGCAGCCTGTTTGCCGTCCAGGCTGGATTTAACAGCAATCACGCCCTCGGCAGCGGTACGCCCGGCCTTTTTGTCGGCCTTGGCCAACCCCGCTTTACGCATCGCTTCGGCAGCAGTGTCAATATCACCACCCGCCTCGACCAAGGCTTTTTTACATTCCATCATGCCCGAGCCGGTGCGCTCGCGCAGTTCCTTTACCAGGGCCGCTGTGATGTCCATTAGTCGTCCTTACCTGCAGACTCCACCTTCTTTTTAGGTTTAGCTGTCGGAGCAGTGAGCTTCTTCTTAGTTTTAACAGTCGCTTCTACTTTGGGTGCCGCTTTTTTAGCGTCCGTCGCTCTGGCAGGTCTGACCGATTTTTTAGCAGGCTTTTCGCCAGTAGGCGCGCCCGCGTCGTTCAGCTCGACGAAATCATCGTGCGACCCAACCAATTGGGCTACTGAGCCGCGGCCTTCGATGACTGCATCCGCCGCACCTTGTGCATACAGCTGGATGGCACGAATAGCATCGTCATTGCCAGGGATCATGTAATCCACGCCATCCGGTTTATTATTAGTGTCTACCACACCGATCACAGGAATGCCGAGCTTGACCGCCTCGCTGATGGCAATCTTTTCATAGCCCACGTCAATAACAAACAGGGCATCGGGTAGGCCGTTCATGTTTTTAATCCCACCCAGACTGGCTTCGAGTTTGGTGAGCTCACGCATTAGCAGCAGGCCTTCTTTTTTATTCATGCGCTCCAGGCTGCCATCCTGAACCATGGTTTCGATTTCTTTCAGACGCTTGATGGACTGCTTCACCGTCTTGAAGTTGGTGAGCATACCACCCAGCCAGCGGCGGTTGACATACGGCATGCCGCAGCGCTTGGCCTCGTCCACGATGACTTCCTGGGCTGAACGCTTGGTGGCGACGAACAAAATAGTGCCCTTATTAGCTGCCAGACTGCCAATAAAATTCATCGCGTCGTTATAGAGGGGAAGCGCCTTTTCGAGATCGATAATGTGAATCTTGCTGCGTTGCCCGAAGATGTAAGGCGCCATCTTGGGGTTCCAGTAACGGGTCTGGTGGCCGAAATGCACACCAGCTTCCAGCATTTGACGCATGGATACGTTTGCCATTGTATACTCCTAAAGTTGGGTTGAGCCTCCATACGCTTGTATACCCACCCATGCGGCTTGAAAACTGGCACGGGCACCCAGATATACGTAACAGCGTATGTGCGTATTTTAGAGACTAGTGACGAGCTCTCAGGTAAATTTGCTTGTTAGGCGCGCGCTTTATACCATAAATCAGCCCCTCCCGACAATTACCAGAGGTATTTACGTAGGCAATCGTATCTATGAGCGTTACCATCAAAACTCCCGCAGAGATCGAAAAAATGCGCATTGCCGGGCAATTAGCGGCCGAGGTGTTGCACATGATCCGCCCGCACGTACAAGTTGGGGTCACGACCGGTGAGCTTGACCAGATCTGTCACGATTATATTGTGAATGTACAGCAGGCCATTCCGGCACCGCTTAATTACCACGGCTTCCCCAAATCCGTCTGTACCTCGGTCAATCACCAGGTGTGTCATGGCATACCGGGTGAACGGGTATTAAAAGACGGTGACATGCTGAATATTGATATCACCGTCATCAAAGACGAGTTTCACGGCGACACCAGCAAGATGTTTTTTGTGGGCGAGCCTTCAGTGATCGCCAAGCGCGTGACCCGCGTGAGCTACGAATGCCTGCGTATCGGGATCGAGATGGTTAAACCTGGTGTGCACCTGGGCGACATCGGTGCCGCCATCCAGCGTCATGCTGAAACCAGTAATTGTTCTGTGGTGCGCGAATACTGCGGGCATGGTATCGGGCGGATATTTCACGAAGAACCACAAGTGTTGCACTACGGTACACCCGGCACCGGGTTGGCGCTGGAGCCTGGCATGATCTTCACCATTGAGCCGATGATCAACGCCGGCAAGCGACACGTGAAGCTCTTGCCCGACAAATGGACGGTCGTCACCAAAGATCATAGTCTCTCCGCGCAATGGGAACATACCGTGCTGGTAACCAGTAGCGGTTTTGAAGTGCTCACCCAGCGCCCGGGTGATGAGCTCTAAATCGCACGCAGTGAAAAACGCTGACAGCATCCTCGCAACCTTACGCGCGCAGATACAAACCGGAAATCAAACTCTGCGTCAGCAGTTTAGTAACGGTGCTCCTGTCGCCGAACTCCTCCACGCCCGTAGCCAAAACATAGATGAAGTACTCAGCCATGCCTGGGGGCATATCTGGCTCTCACCTTCTCCTAAGGATGCTGCCCTAGTCGCGGTAGGCGGCTACGGTCGCAGTGAACTGCATCCTGGCTCCGACATTGATCTGCTAATCCTGCTGGCCGATGATCAACACGAAGGCTACCAGAAAAGTATTGAACGGTTTATTACCTTGCTATGGGATATGGGCCTGGACGTCGGGCACAGCGTACGAACGGTAC
>JAYTIZ010000150.1:0-10972 GCA_043731445.1 Gammaproteobacteria bacterium
CTGCAGGAACGCGCGCAATGGGCCGCCGCCATGCGAAAATTACTGTCGGGATGTTCCGGCGGTACGCACCGCTCATCTCCGAAATAGATGTGCACGTTCTGCCAGGCGACCCGATCCCTACATTCCGGTTTCGCGAGATATTCATACATGCGCTGTGGGGTAGCGCCACCCGTCAGGGCTACATGGAACTGGCCGCTCATTGCGATCGAATGGCGGGCAAGCGCCGCCCAACGCTCTGCAGCAGCCCGGCTTAGGCTTTCCAAGTCTGAAAACACATGGATATTATTATTCATGATGCTTGTCCTGCACTCAATTTGTGACTGTTTTGTGATGATCACCAGCATTCAGCCGCCTAGAATTAGCCTTACTGGTGAGTTGTCCAAACTATTTACCACTCCCCTACTCTAATGGCTACGGAGAAGATAACATGAACAGCATAGTGAATAAATTTAGTGTTTTGAGTTTTATAGTGATCATAGGTGCCATATTGGTGTTTGGCAGACTGGCTGGAAGCAGCACGGGTGCGACGGCCCCTGAGCTTCTGAATGATACCTGGCTTAACTCCAAGCCCCTGCATCTGGCTGATCTAAAAGGCAAGGTCGTCATGGTGGAGTTTTGGACCTTTGGTTGCTCCAACTGCCGAGCCGTGCAACCCTACGTGAAAGCCTGGCATAAAAAATATGCCGACCAGGGTTTTGTCGTCATTGGTGTGCATTCGCCTGAATTCAGCCACGAAGCAGACATCAACAACGTCAAGAATTACCTGCAGACTAATGATATAACGTATCCGGTCGCCATTGATAATGACTTCGCCACCTGGAAACGTTACAACAATCGTTACTGGCCGGCACGCTATTTGATTGACAAGCAGGGTATCGTGCGTCAGGTGTATATTGGTGAAGGCGAATATCGAGAGAACGAACAGCAAATTCAAGCACTACTTGCGGAACATTGAAATGATCAAGCCCTTGGCGGCAATAGTATCTTCCATCACGTTAAGCGCATGCCTGCTTACCCTAGGCTGGAGCAGTGTAGCGCAAGCAGAAGATATTATTGACGTGGGGAAGTTTTCGGCAGCAGCCGAGGGTAAAACACCTCCGGCTGGGTGGGAACCGTTGATCTTTCCCAATATCACCCAGCACACCGACTATGCAATGGTCAAAGATGGCGATGCCGTCGTCGTTAAAGCGACAAGTGCAGCCGCAGCTTCCGGTCTCACGCACAAAACTGAGATAGACCTCAAGAAATTCCCCATCATCAAATGGCGCTGGAAAGTGAGTAACGTCATTGACAAAAGTGATGTTACCCGCAAGGAAGGAGATGACTACGCCGCGCGCATCTATGTGACGTTTGCGTATGAACCCGACAAAGTGAGTTTTGGCAAAAAACTCAAATATAAAGCGGGCCGCGCATTATTAGGCCAGGACATTCCCATCGCCGCTATCAACTACATCTGGGAAAGCAAAACACCCATAGACACCATCGTTGACAATGCCTACACGGATTTTGTGAAGATGGTCGTTATAGAAAGCGGAGAAGATAAAGTGGGCCAGTGGGTAGAGGAAGAGCGCAACTTGTATGAAGATTACAAGAAAGCGTTCGGGACGGAACCGCCCATGATCTCCGGCGTGGCTATCATGACCGATACCGACAACACTGGCGAATCGGCCACTGCGTATTACGGCGATATTGTTTTTAAAGCGAAGTAGTTAAGCCTCTAGCCACACTTTTCGCCTCAACAACAACCCGAAGTACTACCGCTTTGCGCGTGCATCGCACCTTTAGTCTCGCTGGCAGGACGCAACGTTCCTGCTGGGGCACACCACGTCACGGGTTCACGCGGCGCGCTGGGCGTAATGCCGATGAAATCTTCCTTGTAAGGCCCTTCTGTCAGTAAGGTAAAGGTACGCTCGCACACGGACATGCGTTCGCCGCGCAGGTAGACGTGATTTTCATCATCCGTCACAGAGCTGAACGGGCCGCGATAAATCACAGCGTGACCATAGTCCAGACACGCCGTGCCTGCACCCTTCACTGCTGCTAATGTGACCGAGCGAAATTCAATGCCTTCTATTACCTGCCACGGTTCGGCATCCCATTTTTCATAGCTCACTGCGAGGAATCCGGCTTGCTGGAACGCACGCAGAAATTCGTGCTCCTGGAAGGCACCGGAGATGCACCCACTCCACAACATCGGGTCGGCTTTAAGGTGAGCAGGAATAGATTCATCGCTGACAATATCGGAAATCGCCACGCGGCCACCCGGTTTCAGTACGCGCATAATTTCACTGACCATCTGCTGCTTGTGGCTTTCGTCTACGAGATTCAACACACAGTTGGAGATGACCAGATCTACCGAGCCATCTGCAATAAGTGGTCTACCCGTACGTTGCGCTACTTGCCAGGCCTGTAAGGAAATCAGGTCTGTGGCATTGCGCACCGGATGCACTTGCAGATAATGCTCCATGGCTTCGATATCCAGCGCCAGGTCTTCAATCTTGCCTTTGACGAAACGTACCCGATCGCCGTCCAGCTTCTGCGCCATCTCAGTTTGATATTTACGCGCCAAGCTCAGCATATCGTCGTTCATGTCCACGCCGATCACTTGCCCACGCTCACCGACAAGCTGGGCAGCCATATAACATATCTTGCCCGTGCCGCTGCCGAGATCGAGCACTACGTCGCCTTCGCGCACATAGCGTGAGGGATCGCCGCAACCGTAATCCTTTTCGATAATCTCCTGGGGTAATAAAGCGAGTAGTCCTTGGTCATAACTCACGGGACAGCAAAGTGCGGGCTGAACTTCTTTTGCGCCTTGCGAATAACGTTCGGTGACAGCGGTTTGCGTATCCATTGTAACTCCTTAGTTCAATGCACCGCCGCAGCTACTGCCCTGCCCTGCGGTGCAAGCATAACAATGATTCCGGACAACAATCGGCTGGCCTTGCAGATCAAGGCCAATAAGATCGGTGAGATGCAGACGCGGCTTTGCAGTTTGGCCGCTAATATGTAAAGGCAGGCCGAGCATCTGGTTGAAATCGCAATCATACACATAGCCCTGCCAGTCCACACTGATTAAGGAGTGGCACATCACGCCCGGTAAATTGGCATCCAGATGGGCGCTATATAACAGATTCATATAGTCTTCAAATTGGCCGTTCTTTTTCAGCATGGCGCGGAAACGTTGAATCGGTACATTGGCGAGCGCAAATAACTGGTTGAACACAATGCCGTAGCGTGCAGCGAGTTGCTGTTTATATTCCTGTTCCAGTGGCGCCTGAGGTGGCGGTAAGTAGGGGCCGATGGGGTTATAAACAAGATTCAGTAGCAAGCCGCTATCAGGCTGACCGTATCCCAACTGATTGAGCTGCTTCAGCACGCGCATGCTCGCCTGAAACACGCCATCGCCGCGCTGCTGATCTACATTATCTTCCAGATAACACGGTAATGAGGCGGTGATTTCCACTTGGTGATCGGCTAGAAACTGTGGTAAATCTTCGTAACCGGCCTGCTCCAGAATCGTGAGATTGCAGCGGTCAATGACGCGCACGTTCAATTCGCGCGCAGCATGCACCAGTTCACGAAAATAGGGATTCATCTCTGGCGCACCACCGGTGAGATCAAGCGTGCTCACTTTCGAACTGCGTAAATACGCCAGCACATGATCTACCGTAGCGCGGTCCATAATCTCCGTGCGCTTCGGGCCGGCATTGACATGGCAATGCTCACATTCCTGATTGCACAGATAACCGAGATTAACCTGCAGGGTGTCCAGACGCGTGCGATGCAGCGCGGGGAAACTAATTTTTTCAAATTTTTGTAGCGCCACAGCCATGATTTTTTACCTAAGCCCGTATCTCATAAATATTCTACGCTGCTTTGCTGCGAAACTTTTTGATAAGTATGGGCGCCAAGGCAAACAAACCCAATAGAATAAATGCTCCGATAATTTCTCCGGACAGCAGTTGCTTCAACGAATTGATACGCCCCAGCGATTGGCCGAGATTAGCAAATACGAATGTGCCTGGAATAATGCCTATGAACGTTGCCAGCACATAGGTGCGTACGCTCACTTTAGTCAACACTGCCGGGGCCAGATTCACCAGCCAGAAAGGGAATAGCGGTACCAACCGTAGAAAAAGCAAGTAATTGAAGGCACCATCATTGAAACCCTCGACCAACTTTTTGGCAAACCCTCCCACCCGTTTTTGCACTGCTTCTGCAAACAGATAACGTGCCGCCAGAAAAACCAGAGTCGCGCCCAAGGTGGCAGAAAAAACAATGAGTGCTGTGCCCACCCAACGGCCAAACATCATCCCCACTGCTAGGGAAAGAATGACCGCACCCGGAACACTCAAGGCAGTAGAGACGGTGTAAATTAACCCGGCGGCCAATAACATGAGGAGATAATGCTGCTCGGTATAGCTAAGCAGCGCATCGCGCTGGGTCTTTAAGGTTTCCAGGCTTAACCATTGATTACCGCCGAGCAGGAAAAAACTAATAAATCCACCTATGAAAATAACCAGGATAATCAGCTTGATCCAGCGCTTGGCACCACCCGAAGTATTATCCATGTTTTCCTGTGCGCTTTAAGCATGACTCGAACCTTGAACTAGCATGCGCTCCCTCACCTCATCAATCCTCACAAAAACGTCACATTTCCTGGCGCGTGAAGGCCATTAAACGGTCTTACCGAGTTTGCTGTGATGGATGGAGTATGAAAAATAGATCACCAGGCCCGCGATCAACCATAAACCAAAACGCTGCCAGGTCACTAGCGGTAGATTGGCCATGAGCAAAGTGCAAGACAACACACCTAATATAGGCAAGAGCGGATACCACGGTGTTTTGAAGGGGCGCTTCATATCCGGGTGCTTACTGCGCAATACGATCACGCCGATGCAGACCACCACAAAAGCGCCCAGCGTGCCGATATTGACCAGCTCGGATAATTCCTTGAGGGGAACAAATCCTGCCAACCCTGCAATGAGCAGCCCACATAACACGATGACACGCACCGGCGTATGCGTCTTGCTGTTCACCTGGCCAAAAAATACCGGAAGTAATCCATCGCGCGACATGGCAAATAATACACGCGTCAGCCCGTAATAAAGCACCAGCATCACCGTGGTAAGCCCGGTAATGACACCGGTTGCTACCAAGGCCGAGGCCCAGTTTAAGCCTATTAATTGCAACGCGTGAGCTACGGGTGAAGAAACGTTGAGCTCGGTGTAAGGGACGATACCCGTGAGTAAGCCGGAAACAATGATATAGAGCACCGTACAAATAGCCAGCGAGGCGATAATCCCGATCGGGACATCCCGCTGTATATCTTTGGCTTCTTCGGCTGCCGTGGAAACCGCATCAAACCCGATGTAGGCAAAAAATATGCTCGCGGCACCGGCCAGCACCCCCGTTGGGTTGCCGTCTGCGCCCGTCCCGAACCATCCGAAGGGTAGGAACGGATGCCAAAGCTCTGTTTTCACATGGAATATGGCGACTCCTATAAAGACTGCGATGGTGAGCAGCTTCACAAATACCAGCGCAGTATTGAATTGCGAACTCTGTTTGGCACCGATGATGAGCAAACTCGCTAAAATGATGATGATCGTGGCGGCGGGTAGGTTGATAACTCCGCCTTCGCCTTGCCAGGGGCCGTGCGTCAAGGCATCCGGTAATCCCCAGCCCACCGCAGTTAAGGCATCGTTAAAATAACCGGACCAGCCATTAGCGACCGCCGAGGCGGCTACGCCATACTCGAGCACCAGCATCCAGCCTATGACCCAGGCCATCAACTCTCCCAGGCTGGCGTACGCATAACCGTAGGCACTGCCGCAGCCGCCAACACTGGCGGCAAGTTCCGCATAACACAGTGCGGCGAAGGCGCAGGCAAATCCCGCTACAACGAAGGAGAGGACAATACCCGGGCCCGCCAAAGTAGCCGCAGCCTTGCCAGTAATGACGAAAATACCGGCGCCGATGATACATCCCATGCCCAGCAGGGTGAGATCAAAAGCGCTCAGGCAGCGTTTCAGCCCACTTGTGCAATACTCTTCCGGCGTGCTCGTTTTAATACGGAAAATGCGCATCGGTCCCCCTTGCCAGATTGGCTGTGTGGTTAGTGTATGTCTCAGGCCCACCTCAAGGGAAGAGTGAGGAATATTGGCAATTTGACTCGGTTCGCGTTTATCATGACGGGCTAACAGCAACAGGTCATTCCTCATGAATCAAGCTACCCATTCCCGCCTGATTATCCTGGGCTCCGGACCAGCGGGTTATGCCGCCGCCGTGTACGCCGCACGTGCCAATCTTAAGCCCGTGCTCATTACCGGACTGGAGCAAGGCGGGCAGCTTATGACCACCACGGACGTGGACAACTGGCCAGGTGATGCTGAGGGCTTGCAAGGCCCGGCACTAATGGAGCGCATGCGCAAACACGCTGAGCGTTTCAAAACAGACATTATTTTTGATCACATCAATAAGGCCGAACTCAATGAACAGCCGTTCCGGCTTACCGGCGATGCGGGAAGCTACACGTGCGACGCACTCATCATCGCCACAGGCGCCTCGGCACTGTATCTGGGCTTACCCTCGGAAGAGGAATTTCGCGGCCGTGGCGTATCCGGCTGCGCGACCTGTGACGGTTTCTTTTATAAGAATCAAAAAGTCGCCGTGATCGGTGGCGGCAACACCGCTGTGGAAGAAGCGTTGTATCTTTCTAATATTGCCAGCCATGTCACTGTGGTGCACCGGCGCGACAAGTTTAAGGCCGAGAAAATTCTCATTGACCATCTCATGGAGAAAGTGCACAGCGGCAAGGTAACCATCGCCTGGAACAATACCCTGGACGAGGTATTAGGCAACACCAGTGGCGTAACCGGCATGCGCATTAAAAATATGCAGGACAGCAGCACCCAGGACATCGAGGTGCAAGGGGTCTTCATCGCCATCGGCCACAAGCCTAACACAGCGCTATTCGAAGCTCATCTCGACATGCACAATGGCTATATTCGCGTGAACTCAGGTACGGCAGGTAACGCAACGGCCACCAGCATTCCCGGTGTGTTTGCGGCGGGAGATGTGGCTGATCACGTGTATCGCCAGGCCATTACCTCGGCTGGCACAGGGTGTATGGCAGCGCTGGATGCAGAACGTTACCTGGAAATCTAGCGCCGACCTAAGTTTGAATTAGCTGAACGGTCCTGCCGCAGTCTTTTGCGTTTATTCCAGTCGCGGACAACGTGCAAGCGCCAGATACCCTGCACCAACAAATACCCCAGTATGGCGGAGATTACTGACACAGTGATCGACCCCAGCAAGAAGGGTTGCCATATCCAGTGCAACACACTCACGAACCAGTCCCAGGTCGGCTGAAATACAATATGTCGAGGCGGCCTACCCAACATCACGCTACCCAGTTTGTAGGTTAAATAAAAAATGGGTGACAATGTAACCGGGTTATTTACCCACAGCACCGCAATGGCGATCGGTAAATTAAAGTGAAACAAGATGGCTAGTGCAGCAATCGCTGCGGTATGCGCAAACGGGATAGGCGGCGTAAAAGCAATAAATAGCCCCGCCGCAACGGCCCACGAAACGGAGTGCCGGTTCAAATGCCAGAGATTGGGATCGTAAAGGAGTTTGCCGAATATTCGCAGATACTTGTGGTCGCGCACCGTCTGGGCATCCGGTAAGTAGCGCTTAAAAAACTTTTTTGCCATATCGGCAGTAGTGTATAGACCAAGTCGATAAAGTGCCAGTTGTGCACTTTTTTCAACTACAGGAGACCCATCATTCAGTTCTGCGCCCTGGCGTTTTTGTGCGGTATTCTTCTGGTGCAGCAACTCCCCACGCTACCTTCTTTGGCGTGGGGCCTGCTGTTAATACCCTTGGTAGCATTGGCCTGGTGGAGAACTACATTCCTGCCATTGTTATTTTTTGCCGGGGGGGTTGTCTGGGTGATATTCCAGGCAGGAGCGATCCTGCAGGACAGTCTGCCCAAGTCTCTGGAAGGCAAAGATCTCTGGGTGGAGGGCTATATTGCCGACCTGCCCAAGGCCACGGAACGTGGCGCGCGTATTGAATTCGATGTGACACGGGCCAGCCTTGCAGATGAACCCGTGACCATTCCGCACAAAATTCAGTTGAGCAGCAGCGAGTTGCCCGAAGCTATGCACATGGGTGATGAATGGCGCTTGCTGGTACGCCTGAAGCGTCCGCACGGATTTCAAAATCCTGGCGGCTTCGATCATGAAGCTTATCTGTTTCACGAACACATCCGCGCCACAGGTTACGTACACAACACACAAATTTCCAGAATGATCGCCTCTGATCCGTACTCCTATCCGCTGGGACGTTTGCGGCAGTATGTAGGTAGCGGCATACAAACCGCGCTCCAGCAGAATGACTTCACCGGCATCATCACCGCCTTTGCCAACGGGGATGAGTCTGCCGTTAAAGACGAGCAATGGGATATCTTGCGGCGGACTGGCACTACCCATCTAATCGCCATCTCCGGCATGAATATCGGGCTTATCGCGGGTATCGCTTTTTTTCTGGTGCGTTGGCTCGGGGCCTTACCCGGCTTCACAGTGCTGCGCATGCCAGCGCAAAAAGTAGCAGCCGTAGGTGCTATGCTGGCAGCGCTTTTTTATACTTCACTCGCAGGCTTTGCAATTCCTACTCAACGCGCGTTGATTATGTTAGCGGTAGTAATGGGTGCCGTGCTGATAAACCGTAGCGTGAAACCCTTCCACCTTCTCGGCACCGCATTATTTTTAGTGCTGCTGTACGATCCGCTGGCGGTGATGGCCGCCGGATTCTGGTTATCGTTCGCCGCAGTGGGCGTCATCTTATTTGCCATCCAGGGACGCGTAGGTGAAACAAAATGGAGCCAGTGGGGGCGTATGCAGTGGGTCGTCGCCATTGGCCTGTTACCCATGATGCTCGCGCTGTTTCAGCAAACTTCGATCAGCGCGCCTTTGGCCAATATGCTCGCCATCCCGGTGATCGAAATTATCATTATCCCGCTCACGCTGTTAGGCGTGTTCAGCCTTCCTATTTTACCGGACGCATTTTCCAACTTTTTATTTCAGCTTGCGGCCTGGATCATGAGTAAGTTATGGCTGGCACTGGACTACCTCGCCCGTTTCGATCACACCCAGTGGACACAACACGCGCCGCTTGTGTGGACGCTAGTCTGTGCCACTATCGGCATAGTGTTATTACTCGCACCGCGCGGCTGGCCAGCACGCTGGACAGGTATTGCGTGGTTGTTACCGATGTTTTTAATTCGGCCAGCCGGACCGGCACCGGGCGAGCTATGGGTTACGCTGCTCGACGTAGGTCAAGGCTTATCCGCTGTCGCACGTACCGAACATCATGTGCTGGTGTTCGACACTGGCCCGCGCTTCAGTGCGCGCTTCGATACCGGACGTGCTGTCGTCGTGCCTTATCTGCGCAACACCGGCCTGGAAAATATTGATACGCTCATCATCAGCCATGCCGACAATGACCATATCGGCGGCGCGCAGTCTGTGCTCAAAGCATTGCCTGTCAAACGCATCCTCAGCAGCGTCCCCGAACAATTAACCGGCGCGCAACATTGCCAAGCGGGTAAAGGCTGGCGCTGGGACGGTGTTGAATTCATTATGCTGAATCCGCTCGATCAAGATCTCAGCGAAAATAATGCCAGCTGCGTATTACTAATTCGAAGCAGACACGGCAATGTCTTGCTGACTGGCGATATTGAAGCAGAGGCAGAAAATTTACTCATCGCCCGGTGGCGCGAATTGTTACATGCCGACGTGCTGGTCGCCCCTCATCACGGCAGCAAAACGTCTTCCACCGCACAATTTATTGATGCCGTTCACCCCAGGCTGGTACTCTTGCCGGTAGGCTATAAAAACCGCTACCGCCACCCTCATCCTGATGTATTGCAGCGTTATACCGAACGCGATATTCCTCTGCTCGCTTCGCCTGCGCAAGGTGCCATCACGGTTAAACTGCGTCCCGACGCCATGGACATTTCCGGGTATCGGCAAGACCATAAGCATTACTGGTTCGCTGAATAAATATTTTCCGGCTTTGCGCTTTGCCTTGGCTCTGTTAGATTATTCAATTGCTTATAAGAGTGCATGATCATGCCTAAAAACCTGCTGGCCTTCCTCGCCTGGTTGTCGGTCGCCGTCATCGGTGCCAGTGCAGTAGGCGGCATCGCCTTGCACCGTGACGAGTCCATCAACGCGTTGTGGTTTATCGTCGCGGCGCTATGCGTGTACGCCATCGCCTACCGCTTTTACAGTGCCTGGATCGCCGCCAAGGTGCTTACGCTGGATGAAACGCGCGCCACGCCAGCGGAATGTCTCAACGACGGCCGCGATTTCGTTCCTACCAATCGCTGGATTGTGTTCGGCCATCACTTTGCCGCTATCGCCGGGCCCGGCCCGCTGGTTGGCCCAACGCTAGCCGCGCAATTCGGCTATCTACCCGGCACCTTGTGGATTTTGATCGGCGCGGTACTCGGGGGTTGCGTGCAAGACATGGTCACGCTGTTTTTTTCCACGCGTCGCAACGCGCGCAGCCTGGGCCAGATGGCACGCGACGAACTCGGCCCACTGGGCGGTGCGGCAGCGCTCATCGGTACGCTGTTCATCATGGTTATTCTCATCGCCGTACTGGGGCTGGTGGTGGTCAACGCCATGAAGCACAGCCCCTGGGCAACCTCCACGGTGTTCGCCACGATCCCTATCGCTGTGCTCGTCGGTTTGTATATCCGTAATCTCCGCCCAGGGCGAGTGCTGGAAGCGACTCTCATCGGTATCGCGCTGCTATTATTTGCCGTGGTGCTAGGCAGGTGGGTAGATCACAGCGAAGCGCTACGCGTTTACTTTGATATGGAAGGCTTGGGCCTGGCCTGGTTTGTGATGGGTTATGGCTTCATCGCCGCCGTCTTGCCAGTGTGGCTGTTGCT
>JAYTIZ010000151.1:0-19219 GCA_043731445.1 Gammaproteobacteria bacterium
GCGCTCGGGTTGCGCGAGCTTGGCGGCAACGGCACCTGGCACTGCAATGCCCATGCTCGAAAATCCATTCGAAATGATGCAAGTATTAGGGTACTCGCAACGAAACATACGTGCCATCCATATCTTATGCGCACCCACATCGCAAATCACGATGTCTTCCAGATTCAGTGCGGTGCGCAGATCCCAGATGATCTTCTGTGGTTTAAGCGGAAAACTTTCATCCACGCGATGTAGATCCATCTCTTCAATCAGAGCCTGACGAAAACGGCGGATATTTTCTCCACGGTGCGGCGTTGCCAGTGCCGCGATACGCGCCAGACTGAGTTTGATATCGCCCACCACGCCCACTTCCACACAGTAACTCGCATCGACCTCGGCGGGTGACATATCAATGTGGATGATCTTGCGGTCGCGCGTGGGATGCCACAGGTAAGGATGATATTCCACGAGGTCGTAACCTATGCAGATCACGACATCGGCCTGATCAAAACCACAACCCACATAATCATGCGCTTGAAGCCCCGCACTACCTAAGGCCATCGCGTGTTTGAAGGGGATCACACCCTTGGCCATAAAGGTATTGGCTACCGGAATTCTAAGTTTTTCGGCAAACTCAGCTAGCGCCTTAGCAGCATGTGCACGCACCACACCGTTACCGGCGAGAATGATGGGCTTGCGTGCCGCAGAAATAACGTCTGCCGCCGCAGCTATCCGGTCAGCGGGTGGCTCCGAGGGGGTCGCAAATTGCACAGGCAGCGGGCTATCTGTTACTTCCATCGCGGCGATGTTTTCCGGGAAATCAATGAAGCAGGCACCCATCTTCTCCGCTTGCGCCAGCTTGAACGCCTTGCGCACCACTTCTGCGACAATCTCTGGTTCCAGAATCTGTGAGGCGTATTTCGTAATGGGCTGAAACATGTTCACAAGGTCTAACACCTGATGTGATTCTTTATGCAGGCGATTCGTCCCCGCCTGCCCCGCAATGGCCACCAGCGGTGCATGATCCATATTGGCATCGGCGACACCGGTCACCATATTGGTCGCCCCGGGGCCGAGCGTGGACAGACACACGCCCGCCTTGCCGGTAAGGCGTCCGTAAACATCAGCCATAAAGGCTGCGCCCTGCTCGTGACGGGTGGTGATAAAACGGATCGGCGAGGAGAGCAAAGCATCCATGATCTCCAGATTTTCTTCGCCGGGGATGCCGAAGATGAACTCTACACCCTCGTTTTCAAGGCATTTTACGAATAATTCAGCGGCTTTCATGGCAGAGTATAGGCATAAATGGGGTGTTACCGATGAATGACATCATCACATAAATTATTCACGCTGCGTTGTAGGTTTGCCAGCTAATCTTTATGCTATACACATACGCTAAACCTTGCGAGGAAACTATGTCTGAAGAAAAGCTCACTCTCACACAATTTCTTACCCAGCAATACCTGAGTGCATCGCTGACGCTTAAAGAGGTCGACACTCTTTTGGATTATACCGAGTTGGTAAGGTTCAACAAGAAAGACATCATCGCCAACATCGGTGAAGTGGGTGAAGCGCTCTACTTCATTGTCAAAGGCGAGGCCGCCTTGATTCACGATGAGGGCGGACAGGAAATCGAAGTGGGCACTATGAAGGAAGGCGAGCTCATGGGGGAGATGTCTTTCTTCGACCGCAAACCACGGCTGGTGCGTATGCGTGCGGTGAGTGCGGATACTCAGGTGCTGAAACTCTCACGCGCCAAATACAAGCGTCTGCGCGTGGAACATCCTTACATTGCTGTGAATCTTTTAGAGCACGCGATCATCAGCCTGGATCATCTGGTGCGGCGCGTCAGCCTGGATGTGGCGACCTTTAACCGTTACATCTACGGCACGGGCGGCACCCGAAATTAGGCTTACCGCCCAAACACAAAGCGCATAGAAATCTTTGCGCCTAGTGTTGGGTTGTTCTCAGCTAGAGCTTACCGTAGGAATGCAGACCGGACAGAAACATATTCACGCCCAGGAAGCAGAACAGCGTAACTACAAAACCGATGGTCGCCCACCAGGCCATCGGCGTGCCGCGCCAACCTTTGGTGAGACGCATGTGCAGCCAGGCCGCGTAGTTGAGCAACACGATTAAGGCCCAGGTTTCTTTCGGATCCCACGACCAATAACCACCCCACGCTTCGGCTGCCCACAAGGCGCCCAGTATGGTTGCGACGGTGAAGAAGGCAAAGCCCAAGGCAATGACTTTGTACATCACGTCATCCAGAATTTCTAAGCTCGGCAAACCGGTCGCCAGTATCCCCTGTGGATTATTCTGTTCAGCACGGCTGCGCAACAGATAAGCCACGCCTACCATCGCAGCAAAGGAGAAGGAACCGTAGCCGATAAAATTGGCCGGTACGTGTATCTTCATCCAGTAACTTTTCAAGGCCGGTACCAGCGGCTGAATATCGCTGCCGCCACGTACAAAGGCATACCACAGCATGAAGCACACCGCAGTACTGATAATGAGCAGCACAAACGCGCCTAGCGCACGGGTCTTGTAACGCCCTTCATAATAGAGGTACAGTAAAGCGGTGATAATCGAAAATAGGACGAACACTTCATACAGATTACTGACCGGGATGTGGCCGACATCAACGTTGATCAGATAGGATTCGCGCCAGCGCACCAGCAAGCCCACGAGACCCATCGTGGCAGCCGACCATGTGAGGGCACTCGCCACGCGTGTGGTGTATTCGGAACGCATGAACAATCCACCAAAATACGTGAAGGTTGCCATGAAAAATAACGCACTCATCCACATGATGGCGGATTGGCTGGAGATAAGGTATTGCAGGAGGAAATTCGTGTCCGCAGCGGCGAGGCTGTTGCCATATAAATTCACAGCCAACAGACTGATCAGGGCTACTCCCAGCAAAAATATGCGCGCGGGCTTCCAGTTCCAGCCTAGCGCAATAATGACGAGGGTCACACCGGACAGGATGATTATTTCGTAGATATCCATTACCGCGCCGTAACGGTAGTAGACAAACCCCGCACCGCAGATCAGCATCAGTGCCCACAGCCAATCAAAAACGCTTAAGCTTTTGAGAAAGGGTGGCTTGTTGAATCCGCTGAGCATGACATCGTGTGATACTGACATAAGCAAACCTCGTTATATTTCGGTGAACCTTTCCCTGGTGTGTTTCGTGCTCTGGATCAGCCCTGCTAGAGCGCCTTTAATCTTGCTTCCAGACTTTGGCTGATCGTATTAAATTCCGTAGTAAAACTAATTTGATCGCGGTGACTAGTGCCGGCAAACACCAACCGGACTCCATCCGCCTCTTGCTTCAACCATGCCCAGAGACGCCGCTGCGGGAGGTAAAACATGGTAAACACGCCCACAATAAGCAGACCAAAACCAAGATACACCACATTCTTACCCGGCGAGCGCGTTATTTGCAAGCCTGAAGCCTGTACTTCATCAAAATTGACCAATTGCAGATAAAAAGGTGAACCGTAGTTGGGCATAACCCCCAAGGCATTCACGGCATCTTCGAAGAATTGGCTGTTTTGCTCCTCAGTGGCACTCGCCGCGACTTTTTTGACCCCTTCCTGAGCGACAACCTGGTCATACACCTTGGCCAGAGTTCGCTGTAATAAATCGGTATAACCCTTCACAGCTTGTGCGGCCCGGTCCTTAGGCAGGTTGGCCTGGAGATACTGCGCCACAGCATCAAAACCGCCCAGATTGAAGCGTTCCAGCAAGCGCCCTAGCACACGGACCAATGCACTCTTTACCTTATCGTTATCTTGCGCCGGGCTACCCTGCAAGGATTCTCCTACTACTTGTATAGCGGCTTGCTCCAGAATTTTTTGATCCTGCAACAAAGTACGAAAGTGCATGAAGCGTTCGACACTCCCTTGCGCATCGACCGGGATATGGATGTAACGATAATCATCACTCGCTTTAGTACGCATGCCACTGATGAAAAACAAACGTCCTTGCTGTTCTACAGGTGCCATGTAATTTTCGTATTCCAGGGCAATGCCATTGGCATCGCGCAGCTTATAAGTGAAATTTGGCCCCAGGTCTCTGAATTTTTTGCCCGACCCCGGTGGTGCCGGATTAACATTGAAGGTGCGGAAATCCACCAGCTCCACGGTCAACGGGCCTTGCGGACCTTGCAAACCAACACTCTTGCCGACAACGACGGATGTCGCCTGCGCAGGTAATTTGCTATCCAGCAAGGGCCAAACCTGCATGTGCAAGGTGGAGCCACCGTCACCGAAATTGGCCTGATAGATGGAATAACCTTTATAAATCCACGGATGATTTACCGAGATAGTCTGGTGCAAAGGCTTTGGCGTCGCTGGATCATAAATGACCAGATCACTTTCAAAATTCTTCGGTTGCCCGCTCGGATAATGTTCAACCCGGAAATCCTTCACCTCAATAGAAAAGGGCAACTTCTGTAGCAGATAACCGTCGCGTAGCTTTACCTCAATATGGTTGGTCGCGGTTCCTTCTGCTATGTCCGCGCGGCCACGAAAAGAGGCGTTATCCACTGGCAAACGGCTTATCTCTGGCACGTCGGCAAACGGCAGAACGCGTGTTTCGGGGCGGACTTTTCCGCTCAGCGCGGCCAGCTTAAGCGGCATGTTGCCGTCCAGCAGACCGCCGATACAGATCACTACAATGCCGATATGCGCACATAAATAGCCGATGCGATTCACAGCACCCTTCATGGCGGCCAGCACGGTATGGTCGGGATATTCTTTGGGACGTATCCGGTAACCGTAAGATGCTAAATGCTCCGTCGTGGTCGCCAGCACAGCAGCGGCAGGATGCGGAATATTCCACTCCGCCGTATTGTGGTAGGCACGCAGAGATTTGCCGGTAACGTTCTCGCGAAAGTTGCGCATCTCGCGCAGCATGCCGGGGCCATTGCGGTAAATACACACGCTGGTGGAAGCCACCAGAAACGTTAGGATCAGCAAAAACCAGCTGGCGCTGTAGACGTCGTACAAGCCTAATGTTTTATATACCTCAAACCAGAACGAACCGAACTTGATGATATAATCTTCGTACGCTTCGTTTTGCTTCAACACCGTGCCGATCACAGAGGAAATAGCCAGTATCCCCAGCAGCGTGATGGCCAGATTCATTGAGCCGAAAAATTCCAGCAGAATGGTGCCAGTGGGGCGCCGTATGGGTGTGGTATCGTTCAAGAGTTGTCTCTAAAGGTGTGTATAAACTAGGCTGCTGGCAGGCATTAACTACGTTCGGATTTAATCCGGCTATTGTATACCAATAACGTTTGTTAATTCTTCAATTCGGGGCAGCGTTACTGAGCAGGAAACCTATTCACTCATCACAGGATAAGCCGCCATGTCCAGATCATATTTCATAAAAAAATTGCACAGCATCCACAAATCATTGCTGGCTACGCTTATCACCTTAGCCACCAGTGCTAGCTTGGTCGGCTTGGCGCATGCTGAGGAACTGCCCAAGCAGACTTACCTGCCGCTGGACATGGCTCAGAAAGCCGCGAACACAGCATTGCAAAAATGCAGCACCGACGGGTACCGCGTCAGCGTCGCCGTAGTAGATCGCTCTGGCGTGATAATCGTTCATTTACGCGCCAGCGGTGCCGGGCCACATACCATTAACAGCAGCGTCCGCAAAGCCTACACCGCGGCGAGCATGGGGCGCTCCACGCTGGAGCTGGCCGAGTTCATTAAAGACAAACCCGAGCTGCATGGTCTACGCAATATGGATAACCAAATCTTGCTGCTCGGGGGCGGCTTGCCGATCAAGTTGAATGGCGAACTGGTTGGCGGAATCGGAGTGGGCGGAACACCCAGCGCCCCTGCCGATGACGCCTGCGCAAAAGCGGGCCTGGAAGGTATTGGTGCGCAATAAAATATTGCTCAATCCAGCGCCTCAAGCTGTGCGCTAAATGTCCCTATTTCATCCCATCTTCTCCCGCAGTCAATTTCTGCTGGGGGCGCATACCCTGAGCCAGGCACCTGCGGATGCTGGCGTGGAAGTGGCCTTTGCAGGCCGCTCCAATGCGGGCAAGTCCAGCGCTATCAATGCCATCACCGGCATCAATTCTCTGGCGCGCGTGAGCAAAACACCGGGGCGCACGCAGCAGATCAATTTTTTCGGTTTGGACGAGGAACGCCGCCTGGTAGATTTGCCCGGCTACGGTTACGCGAAGGTCACGGAGAAGATCAAACACCACTGGCAGGAAACGCTCGCAAAATATCTGCAAACCCGCGCCTCACTGCAAGGACTCATACTGATTATGGATATTCGCCATCCGCTGATGCCGGGCGATCTGGAGTTGTTGGACTGGTGTCATGCCGTGAGCATGCCCGTGCACATCCTGCTTAGCAAGGCGGATAAACTGGGCCGGGGGGCGGCCGTTACCGTGCGTGATCAGGTGCAGCATAGTCTGCTGAAGCGCTATGCCGGAAAATCAAATGCCGCTGCGTTCACCACTCAGGTTTTCTCGGCACTCAAGCGCACCAACATCGAGGAAACCCAGCAGTGCATCGCGGGCTGGCTCAACATCGCGCAACCTGAGAAAAAACCAAAAAAAAACCCCGATCCCAAGGGGGGAGGGACCGGGGTCAAAAAGTAACCCGGCTTGGGGATGCCAGGTTAACCCGTCTGGAGACAACGGGGAGCGCATTGCCGCACTCTAGTGAATAAGACAGAGGCCTATTGAGAAAGTTCCAAGCTCCTTAAAAAAGATGAAAATGCTAATAGTTCTCAGTAATTTAGTGTGCTTCATCCCAGTTATTCCCTACTCCGATATCCACCACCAGGGGCACGGACAGGCTGGCGACCTCAGTCATACAAGCGCGAATAGCCTGCTGAGCCCCATCCAGTGCGTGTTCGGCGACCTCGAAGACCAGTTCATCATGTACTTGCATAATCATTTTAGCGTCTAAGCAGCTTTCCTTCAGCCAGGCGGACACACGCAACATGGCCAGCTTGATAATGTCAGCGGCAGTGCCCTGCATCGGGGCGTTGATAGCGGTGCGCTCGGCATATTGACGGCGCTGGACATTACGATCCTTGATAGTAGGCACGTACAGGCGGCGGCCAAATACGGTTTCAACATAGCCCTGCTGACGCGCCGTTTCGCGACTCGCGTCCATATAGGCCTTCACGCCTGGATAGCGCGCAAAATAGCGTTCCACATATTCCTGCGCGGCAACGCGGTCAACCCCTAGCTGACGGGCCAAACCAAAGGCTGACATGCCATAGATCAAGCCGAAATTGATGGTCTTGGCGGCGCGGCGTTGCTCATCGCTCACCTTGTCCCTCGCCACACCAAATACCTCCGCAGCAGTAATCTTGTGCACGTCGTCAGCCTCAGCAAAGGCGCGCAGCAAACCTGCATCGTTGGATAAATGGGCCATGATGCGCAGCTCAATCTGCGAATAGTCGGCAGCCAGCATCTTATAGCCGGGGGGGGCGACAAAAGCCTGACGGATGCGTCTGCCTTCCGCAGATCGAATCGGTATATTCTGCAGATTGGGATCGCTGGAAGATAAGCGGCCAGTGGCCGCGACGGCCTGATGGTAGGACGTGTGCACACGCAGGGTCACAGAGTTCACCTGTTCCGGCAGGCTGTCGGTATACGTGGACTTCAACTTGCTGAACGCCCGGTGCTCTAAAATAAGCTTGGGTAATGGATAGTCCAGCGCCAGTTCCTGCAACACCGGCTCAGCGGTAGACGGCTGACCCTTGGGTGTCTTTTGCAGCACCGGCAGGCCAAGCTTGTCGTAAAGAATCTCCTGGATTTGCAGGGGAGAGGCTAAATTAAAAGTTTGCCCTGCCACGGCATACGCCTGTTCTTCTATCTCACGCATGCGCGCGGCGAGCTCGTCGCTTTGCCGGCGCAGCATGGCGGCATCTATGCGAACACCATTGCGTTCGATGTCTGCCAGCACCTGTAGCAAGGGCATTTCCATGTCGGTGAACAGGGACTGCAAACTTTTCACGTGCTCGATTTGCGGCCACAAGGTCTGGTGCAAGCGTACTATCAGTGCGACGCGTTCGGCGGCATAAGGAGCCGCCTCTTCAATGGCGATTTCGTTGAAACTGAGCTGTTTTGCCCCTTTCCCCGCCATCGCTTCCAGCGAATACAAACTGCCCTGCGCATATTTGAGCGCCAGGGAATCTAGATCGTGGCGCGTGGCGGTACTGTCCAATACATAGGATTCCAACATCGTGTCGAAGCGCGCGCCGACAAGTTGAATACCATAATTGGCCAGCACATGCGTAGCCCGCTTCAGGTCATGCCCGAGCTTGGCGCGTTGCGCGTCTTCCAGTAACGGGCGCAGGCGTTTTAGAACGTCGTCGCGGTCTAGTTGTTTTGCTGTGCCGACGTAGTCATGCGCGAGCGGGATATAGGCAGCCTCACCGCTGACGAATGCCAGCGCAATGCCTACAATCTCGGCGCGCATGTAGTCTTGACCGGTGATGCTCAGATCAAAGCACATCAATTCGGCCTGTTCGAGTTTGCTGAACCATTCGTCGAATTGAATCTGCGTAAGAAGAGTTTGATAGGCTAAGGGTTTGGGATCAAGGATGGTGGGCTGCGGAGCTTCAGCCGTACTATTTGTTTTCTCTGCTTCTAATTCTTTCAGCCACGTTTTGAATTCCAGTTGTTGATACAGTTTGCGCAAACTGGCTACATCTGGCATCTGAGGGCGCAATTCATCCGGCGTCACAGCTAGCGACACGTCACATTTGATAGTGAGCAGCACACGCGTAGCAGGTAATTGTGCGAGCGTGGCGCGCAGATTCTCACCCACTTTGCCGCCGATTTCATCGGCATGGGCGACAATGCTATCGAGGGAACCATATTGCTTCAGCCACTTGACGGCTGTCGTCGGGCCAACCTTGGGCACGCCGGGGATATTGTCTACACTGTCACCGACCAGGGCGAGATAATCCACGATGCGCTCCGGCGGAATACCGAATTTTTCCACCACGCCCGGCGTATCCAGCACGGTGTTGTTCATGGTGTTGATGAGAATGATGTGTTCGTTGACCAATTGCGCGAAATCTTTGTCGCCGGTGCAAATCAGCACCGCCTTACCCTTGGCGGCGGCCTGGCAGGCCAGTGTGCCGATAACGTCGTCGGCCTCCACACCCTCCACGGCCAGCAGGGGCAAGCCCATTGCGTGTATAATGTTGTGCAGCAAAACAGTCTGGCTGCTGAGTTCGTCCGGCATGGCCGCCCGGTTGGCCTTGTAGTCGGCGTACAGCTCGTCGCGGAAGGTCTTGCCTTTGGTGTCGAACACGATAGCGATGTGTTCCGGGTGGTACTCCACCAACAACTTGCGCAGCATATTGAGCACGCCGTAGATTGCCCCAGTCGCCTGACCCTGTGCATTGGTCAAGGAGGGCATCGCGTAGAAGGCGCGGTATAAAAACGACGAGCCGTCTACCAGCACGAGGGGGTTGTGTTGTTTCATCGAGGCGTTAATCCGCAAGGTATTCAGCAAGAAGGATGATTATGAACGAACCAAGCAAATTTGCCCACCGCACTATCAATGATAGTTTGCTGGCGCGCGAGTCCTGGAAAATATTTCAGATCATGGCGGAATTTACCGAGGGCTTCGAGCAACTCTCGCAGATCAAACCTTCGGTGAGCATCTTCGGCTCGGCACGCACCGCACCGGATCATCCGTACTATAAGTTGGCCGAAGATATAGCACGTGCGCTGTCCGACGCGGGCTTCACTGTCGTCAGCGGTGGTGGACCCGGCATTATGGAAGCCATCAACAAGGGTGCTTACGCAGGCAAGTCCCCCAGTGTCGGCTTGAATATCTTGCTGCCGCATGAGCAGACGGGCAATGACTATCAGGATATCTCGCTGAATTTCAGGCATTTTTTCTCGCGCAAAGTGATGTTTGTCAAATATGCTTCCGCGTATGTCATCCTGCCAGGCGGGTTTGGCACTCTGGATGAGTTGGCGGAAATCTTGACGCTGGTACAAACCCAGAAAGCGCGCCGCATCCCCATCATTCTAGTACACTCGCCGTTTTGGAAGGGCTTGTTGGACTGGTGCAAAAATACCTTGGTACCGGAAGGCATGATCAACGCCGCCGACCTGGAGTTAATGCAACTACTGGACAAGCCGCAAGAGGTAGTAGATGCTATCTTTAACCATTATGAGGATCTTGGTCACGGGCCGTCCTGTAATGAGCAAGGTATTCTTCTGTGATAAACCTGCTTTGATAATGTTCAATAATAAGGACAGATTATGCGTATTTTTTTAATGATTTTTGCCTTACTACTTACCCCTTTGTCCGCCGTTGCGGCTGAAGAAGCACCACCTGCCGCCCCGCCCGGACCCGAAGATCAGCTCACACCCGCCCCTGAGCCTCCGCAGATTCCGGAAGTTGTGCAGAGTGGCGAAACACTGGAGCCGGAGATCACCATCGTTAAGAAGCCAGACCAAACGATAGAAGAGTACCGCATCAACGGGCAGCTTTTTAAAGTGAAGATTACGCCCAGCTCTGGGCCAGCTTACTACCTGATTGATCAGGATGGCGACGGAGTACTAGAGACAAGATCTAACGATCTCGCCACCGCTAGTCAGATTCCGCAGTGGTTAATATTCAGCTGGTAGTGGGCACTCCGTTAGGCACCACCCTGTACGGGCTCAACTAACTCTTTAAAGTAATACCTTGCAATGTCCGTATACACCCGCATCGAGCGGCACGAGCTCGAGGAGTTTCTGCGTAATTATTCGCTGGGCGAACTCGTCGACTATTCCGGCATTAGTGCGGGCATCGAAAACAGTAATTATTTCGTCACGACCACGCAAGGCCAATTCGTACTAACGCTGTTCGAGACCATGCAAGCGGCAGAGCTGCCTTATTTTCTTGATCTCATGGCCCACCTCGCTGAACACGACATACCGAGTGCCCATCCCCTGGCTGATAAGCACGGCGCTTATCTACGTAGTCTTAGAGACAAACCGGCTGCTCTGGTACAGCGTCTTGCCGGCGCTAACGTGGAGCAACCCACAGCCGCGCAATGCACTACGGTAGGCGCTGCGTTAGGCGACATGCATACGGCAGGGCAATCTTACTCAGGTTCTCGCAACAATGATCGCGGCCCACACTGGTGGAAAACCACTGCACAAAAAGTCATGCCTCAGCTTACCCACGATGATGCCGAATTACTTAGTAGCGAACTCCACTTCCAAACGCAATTTCAAGCATACGATTTACCGCGCGGAGTGATTCACGCAGATCTGTTCCGCGACAATGTTTTATTTGTGGGAGAGTCGCTTACCGGCATGATTGATTTCTATTATGCCTGCAATGATGCACTGCTCTACGATCTGGCGGTAACGATCAATGACTGGTGCAGCCGTCCAGACGGAGCGCTGGAACCTGAATTGTTACAAAGCATGCTCGAACCTTATCAGGAACTACATCCGTTTAGTGCTACTGAACACGAAGCCTGGCCAGTGATGTTGCGCGCCGCGGCCCTGCGTTTCTGGTTATCGCGCCTGCATGATATGCACTTCCCACGCAAGGGTGAAATTACTCACATCAAAAACCCGGACGTGTTCAAACGCATCCTGCTGAATCGCCGCAGTCTCAATAGTTAGGAGCTCTGCACAAATTGTCATTCACCCTTCGACAAGCTCAGAGTGAACGGCTAAAGCTTGATGATGCCCTTGCTGACTAGAAGCTGGACAAGCTTCTCGACACATATCTCAAGGGAAGTAGTAGCAGTATCCAGCAACAAATCAGGATGTTCCGGCTCTTCATAGGGAGCGGAAATACCGGTAAAGTCTTTGATCTCACCAGCGCGGGCACGGCTGTATAAGCCCTTCACATCGCGGTCTTCACAGACCTCCAGCGGGCAACGACAATAAATCTCGATAAAATCGGCCTGACCCACTTCTCTACGAAGGCGCTCGCGGTCTTTGCGAAACGGTGAAATAAATGCGGTCAGCGAGATGACGCCTGCTTGCAAAAACAGTTTGACCATCGCACCGATGCGGCGCAAATTCTCCGAACGGTCCGCCATTGAAAACCCTAAATCAGCGCACAGACCATGACGCACGTTATCGCCGTCAAATACGAAGGTGTGGCAGCCCATTTGATGCAGACGCTCTTCTACAGCATGGGCCAGCGTAGACTTACCCGCTCCAGATAAACCAGTGAACCAGACAATCACGCCCTTGTGACCATGCTGCCGCTCCCTGCGTTCTCGCGTTACGCTGGCTTGATGCCATAAAATGTTGTTACTCATTACTCACGCTACGAGCCTTTGGCAGTGCTGCAGCAACTCCACCCAGAACTCTAGGCCTCCAACATGTTCGGCTTTGAGTCCGTCACCGTCCAATTTGGTCGCATCAAATGTGAATGCTGTGCCGTTATCCAAGGTGATTAGGTACGTTTTCCGGTACTTGGAATTGATCACCCAGCGTGGGCGCCAAGGATTGTGTGCGAAGGCGTTACGCATTTGGTTAACCATGACCCGGATTCCAACGCGAGAGGCTTCCGTATCATCGGCTATCTTTCCAAATACTTCGTCGAGCGTTTCGTCTGCGGTTAGCGCAGATGCGCTTAGTGCACTAAGGCCCAGATTCAAGAAGCCTAATCTCAGATCTTCGTTGGTCCCAGTTGGGAATGCAGGCAAACGTAGACCTGGGCCGCCCGTATTAACGGTTACTTCGCGCTGATAGATTGAGGTGTCGATCCGGCCTTCGTAAACCTCTGCAGTCAACCGAATCACCAACTCTAAGATGGCCTGCGCAGTCGCGAACTTATCTGCTGGAGTGTCAGTACCGTGTCCGTTCGTCATAGAGGTCTAACGATGTATGCCCTATAAAATATTAAACGCCAGCGCCGCTTAGCTCGGTAAAACATTACTGTCAGGCTTTGATCTTCAACAACACAGTCTCTATGTGATTTTGCTTCAGACGTGTACGCACTCGGTTAAGCTCGGCCAAGTCTTTATACGGCCCGATCTGGACGCGATGCCAAGTATCTTTGTTATTCACAGTCACCTTCTGAATACTGGCCTGAATACCTAGCAGGATCAAACTGGCCTTGAGCCGGTCGGCCTCTTCGAAGCTTCGGAAAGAGCCTGCCTGCAGAACGTACGTTCCTGGCTGCTGCACCTGCTGCTGCGAACCGCCCGACACTTCCTGCTCAGGAACAGGAACTTCCATTTCCGGGAGGATAGTGTAGAAATCAAAACGCGGTTTTGCAGGAGGTGGTTCAGGAATCGGTATTGGCTCAGGTACTTTGCGCACTGCACGCGCGTCCGTCTCCTGCTTTTCCGGTGGATTCACAGGAGTGACTTCTGTTTTATGGCCATCGTGCGCCGTGTAGCCACCCAGATATAGCATGAGCGCGATAAGCAGCCCCGTCACCAGACCGATCAGAGCCCATAACCACGCCGGCGTAGACCCCGCCGATTTTTTGCGCCCTGAACTCTTATAATCACGCGCCATAATTACATTGTTTCCGGGGCAGACACGCCCAGCAGCGTGAGGCCGTTATACAATACCTGACGGGTAGCTCCTAGTAGTAACAAACGTACATGGCGCAAACTCTCACCCTCCACCAAAAAGGCATGGGCATTGTAGTAAGCATGGAAATCCGTGGCTAGTTCCTTTAGATAATAAGCCAGTTGATGGGGCTCGTACGCGAGCGCGGCCTGCTCTATCAGTTCAGGGTAACGTGACAGCGTCATCATTAATCTCTGTTCATGCTCTTCTACCAGCAAATCTAGATTTGCGCGAGCATGTCTTCCACGTTCTTCATCCTGATAGTACAAATTTTTAGTGCCGGAAAGCTCATCCCATGTGGAACTCCTCTCCTTATGCTGACGAAATACGCTACAGATGCGCGCATGCGCATACTGCACATAGAATACCGGATTTTCATTACTGCGCGAGGTAGCCAGCTCCATGTCAAAATCCAGATGTTGATCGCTTTTGCGCATGACATAAAAAAAGCGGGCGGCATCGTTACCGACTTCTTTGCGCAATTCACGCAGCGTGACAAACTCACCGCTGCGCGTGGACATTTGTGCGCGCTCTTTGCCGCGATACAGAATAGCGAATTGTACCAGCACGACTTCGAGCTTTGTCGCATCCTGACCCAGAGCGGTGAGAGCGGCTCGCACGCGCGGCACATAGCCATGATGATCAGCGCCCCACACGTCTATGACCCGTTCGAAATCGCGCTCAAACTTACCCAGGTGATAGGCAATGTCCGAGGCAAAATAAGTCTGCTGCCCATTTTCGCGCACCACCACGCGGTCTTTCTCGTCGCCATAGGCCGTGGAGCGAAACCACCACGCACCAGACTGCTCATAAAGATCACCGCTTTGCTTGAGCCGCTCGATAGCCTGTTCCACTGCTCCGCCCTCAGTCAGCGAACGCTCTGAAAACCAGTTGTCATAGTGCACACCGAACTCGGCGAGATCGTCACGGATATCAGCGAGTATGGTTTGCAAGCCCAGGTCAAATATCTTCCGGTAATCAGTGGCGCCTAGTAAGGTTTGGGCGCGCAGGATCAGTGCGTCAATATAAATATCTTTATCACCGCTGCCATCCGGCGCGGCATCGGGCGGCAAGCCTGCGGTGATTTTCTGCGCACTGTGGCAAAGTGTTTTACCGCAGTCATGCTCCAGCGTGCGGGCAATTTCATAGACATAATTGCCCTGATAACCATTAGCAGGAAATGGAATATTCTCCCCGCACAATTCTAGATAACGCACCCATATACTGGTGGTGAGAATGTCCATCTGGCGGCCGGCGTCGTTAACATAATATTCGCGCTGCACATTGAAACCCACTGCGGCGAGTAAACTTGCTACCGTGTCGCCTATCGCAGCACCACGCCCGTGGCCGACATGCAACGGGCCGTTGGGATTCGCAGAAACAAATTCTACCTGTACCGCTTGACCTTTGCCGAGTTGACTCCGGCCATACTGCTCACCGGCGTCAAGTATCTCCGTTACGACCGTTTGAAATGCGGCGGGCGTGAGAAAAAAATTGATAAAGCCTGGGCCCGCAACTTCAATCTTGGCGATCTTAGCGGAGACGAGTATTTTTTTCGTAATCAACTCAGCCAGTTCGCGCGGTTTACGCCGGGCCGCCTTGGCCAGGCCCAGCCCTACGTTACTGGCAAAATCGCCGTGCAGCCTGTCGCGCGTACGCTCAATCTCTATGGTTATCGACAAGTCACTCGGCAGTACGCCTTCGGCTTTGAGATCGGCGATGGCACTGGAAAGAAGGGCGTGTAGATGGGATTTCATTTATTAAAACTTGGTAGCAAATTATAAATGGTGAGTAAGATTAAAATCTTATGCGCTAGTTTATCATGCATTATTCCTGGCTACTCGCTACTGTTGTCTTAAATCATCTCCATCGCATCCACGTCAATACTCCAGCGCACCTTGCGTGCGAGCGGTAAAGTTTCCAGTTGCGGAATCCAAGCTGCAAGAAAGCGTTGCAGCTCGGCGCGTTGACCAGCCTGAAGCAGCAATTGCGCACGGTAACGCCCGGCACGTCTTTCCATAGGCGCAGGTACTGGCCCCAGAAACTGTATATTTTTCCGCTTGATCAGCAGCGCCTGTTGCCGCGCTTGCTCCAAAAAATTCTGTGGCAATGTCGCCTGCACCGCCTCGGCGCGCAATAAGGAAATCGAACTGTAAGGCGGAAGCTCTGCCTGTTGGCGCTCACCTAATGCAGCTTGCGCAAATGCCGGGTAGCCTTGCGTAATTAATGTTCTGAGCAGCGGATGCTCGGGGTGATGCGTCTGGATAATAACCTGACCAGGTTTGTCGCTACGCCCGGCACGTCCGGCGACCTGCACAATGAGCTGGGCCATGCGCTCGGTACTGCGGAAATCCACACCGAACAAACCGTGATCCGCGTCTAAAATACCGACGAGCGTCACATTCGGCAGGTGATGCCCCTTCGCCAGCATTTGCGTACCAATAAGAATCTGACGCTGGCCTTCCTGAACATGCTCAAGCAAAGCCTGCATCTTGCCTTTACGCCGCGTGCTCTCGCGATCAATGCGCACCACTCTTATCTCAGGAAAATGTTGCGTCAGAGCTTCTTCCACTCGTTCCGTGCCCTGCCCCCAGGCCAATAGCTGTGTAGACGCGCACGCAGGGCAGCTCTGCGGAACGTGGCGCTCAGCTCCACAATGATGACAACGCAACAGTTTTTGCTGATGATAGAAGATCATCCGTGCATCGCAGCGCGTACAGGCGGCGAACCATCCGCACTCATGACATAACAAGGTGGGTGCATAGCCACGCCGGTTGAGAAATAATAAAACCTGCTCGTTGCGCTCAAGATGTTGCGTCATCTGCGTCAACAAACTGGGCGATAAACCCGCCTGCATGGGTTGATGACGCACATCCAGGAGTGTGATCTTAGGCGGCACGGCATTGCCGGCGCGGTGCGGCAGCGTGAGATGCTGGTAACGTTGCTGGCTCACGTTATACAGACTCTCCAGCGAGGGCGTTGCAGAACCCAATATGATGGGCACAGCAGCGCGCTGTGCCCGTAACACAGCGACATCGCGCGCGTGATAACGGAAACCGTCCTGCTGTTTGAAGGAGAGATCATGCTCCTCATCTATGATGAAGATTCCCGGCCTGAGTAGCGGCGTGAACACAGCAGATCGGGTGCCTAATAGAATCGCGGCGCTACCATCGCGCGCCATCAGCCAGGCGCGCAAACGCTCCTGATCGTTAAGCTTGGAATGCATCACCGCGACGGGTGCCTGAAAGCGCCGTTCAAGACTTTGTATCAGCTGTGGAGTCAGCCCGATTTCCGGCACCAGCAGCATCGCTTGGCGGCCCGCGGTAATGACATCCTGCATCAGGCGCAGATAGACTTCCGTCTTGCCGCTGCCCGTCACACCCTCCAGTAGAAAAGCCTGGAATCCTCGTGCTGCGCTGACCGCTTCCACGGCGTCTAACTGAGCCGGATTGAGTATGTGCTGCGGTTCGCAGGCAGGCCGTGCTGGCACAGCAAATGACTCTTGTTCCTCTACCCAGCCTTTGGCAAGCAAGCTTGCTAGCACCGGACGCCACTGCCCTTGGGTGATTTCGGCAAGACTCAGGCCCGCAGAGCGTGCCTGTAGCAGCTTGAGTAACGCAGTCTGGCGCGGCGCGCGCGGCAAAGACTCAGGGTCTATGGCATTACCAGCGGCTGTTAGCAACCAAATGGTAGAGCCACGCTGGCGTGCGGCATGTCCTTGGCGCAATAAACCTGGCAAGGCACTGGCGATGACTTCGCCCACAGGATAGTGGTAATAAGCACTGGCCCAGTGCATCAGAGCAAGGATATCGCTGGGTATTAGGGCATCTTTATCCAGCACGGCTAATGCGCGCTTAAGCCGGCGCGTTTCGATCTGCGCTTGCTTAGCCAACTCTACGAGGATACCTACTAATATAGATCGCCCGAACGGCACCTTGACCCGCATGCCTGGAACCAGCTGCGGGCCGTCATAGTTCTCAGGTGGTAAGTAGTCGAAGCATAGTCTTAGCGGCGAGGGTACAGCGATGCGTAAAATAAGTGGGGTTGCGGCCATGGCTACACTTTATATCGTCAGGGTGATCAGTAGCATTATTGTTCTGCTATGTGAGACAGAAATGTGGGTAACTTGGCCGCCGGGCTTCAGAAATTTTCTAATCAAACTTTGCTAAGTTTCTGTCTGCGCTTGCAATTAGCCCTTATCCACAAAATCTGTGGATAAGTCTGTGGATGACACACGGCAAAATTTGCTGAACTCGCGTTTTTGGTGGATTGTAAACAAACTGCTGAGAAATTGTACGTTTACATAATTGCGATTATAATCAATAACATATTGTGATATATCTAGGTTACAGCGGTTCCGGAGAAGCACATCTTACGTGAAATTTCGGCTCCTACGTTAGAGTGTGTATAAAGCCCCATTTCCAAGCAGTCCAATAAACTACGAAAAACTCCTTAGCGAAGAACGAGATGCCAAAATTCAAGCGTCATCTCCCAGCAATTTCATGACCGCAGCCAGCGCGGCGCGGCGCATCGGTTTACCATCCATCGGGCTGCGCGGAGCTTGCCTTATTCCTCTTTCAGGAAAAACCGTCAGATCTATGACTGTCTCTCCAGCCACAAACGTATAGACGGGATAAGCGACAGGAGGAGCGTCCAGATCTAGCCGAAAATGACGCTCCGCTGTCTCAAACGGAATACTTTCCTGCATCAGAAACACTGCTACATCTTCGGGTGAGTCTGTAAATACATGCAGACCCACCTCTGAATGCGCATGGGCAGTGCCACTTAATACCGGCCCCACCAGGCGGGCATCAAAGCGTTGCAAGAAACGCATGGCCTGTACAGCGGTCTCGCGTAGTTGCTTGAGACACTGAGGCTGCGTATCTGCCTGGAACAGGCGTTGGTAGCTACTTAAGGCCTGCTCAATCTCATCATTGCGCGGCATATTTTGCGTGTCGGGCGCGCCCAGCTGGGTAGCGGCTTTACGCTTGGCGGTGAAGTAGTCCTTGATGCCATGCTCAGCCATCAGCCGCGCGGCCTCCATGGCGATGAGCTGGCGCATTTGCTTGCCGCGAGCTGTCGAACTCATAGTGACTGTTGTATCGGCTGTCAGAATAGCTGTTGCCCAGAGTTTGCGGAACTATCAGAACTGCTGTCTTGCTCTGGTGAGGATGGATCAGCAATTTGCTGCTGTCGGGTTTGCAGTTGCGCGGCGCTGAAAAACTCCGTTATCGCATGCGGGTCATTATCGCTGACCAGCTCGCCAGTTTGCGGATCAATGCGTACTGTGATGATACCAGGCGGCTGGACATAAGGTTTTTCGGGCTTACCTTTCAAGGCTGTTTGCATAAAATATATCCATGCCGGAAGCGCCGTGTGTCCGCCTGTTTCAAGATCCCCTAACGGATTGTGCTCATCGAACCCCACCCACGCGACCGCTACGATATCGCTATTGAATCCGGCGAACCAGGCATCGCGCTGCTCGTTGGTTGTCCCCGTTTTACCTGCCAGATCTTTGCGTCCCAGTTGCAACGCACGTACCGCAGTGCCGACGCGGATCACATCCTGCATCATGGACGTCATGAGGTAGACATTTTCGGGGCTGATCACGCGCTTGGCTACTTTAGAGTTGGCACTTCCTGCCGGAGTTACAACAGCCACCGGCATTGCCGATGC
>JAYTIZ010000152.1:0-4468 GCA_043731445.1 Gammaproteobacteria bacterium
GCCAATAAGCCAGGCAGCCCATGGTAGGTGTCCGGATTGAGTGTGGGGAAACTATAGCGCTTCTTCTGATCCAGCGGTGTCATGATTGGGGAAATTGGAAGTCCCGCGCTGACAAACTCCGGTGCGTATTGGAACTGATAAAATCCCGGACGTTGCGATAACTCAGATACTGCGCCTACCCGCTTTCCCCATAGTCTAACTTCTACAACCTCTATTTTATTCATTCGCTTCTTACCGTTTTACGCGCTGCTCGTTGTCGGGCAGGCTTATGTGAGCGTTCCAGAAGATCCAGTGGCCCTGGTTCGTCAGGCTCCGGTATCAATTGTTCCAGACGCTCGAGCAGGCCCATGGCACGCATTATGCCAATTAAATTATGCAGGGAAATCCCGCCACCTTTCTCGAAGCGCTTGATAGGAGTGAGCCCACATCCACTTTTCAAGGACAGGTCTTGTTGCGACAGGTTGGCGCCAGCAGGACTCAAGCGCCACCGTTTGATGGCGTGAGCGAGTTCAATAGCAATCTCGGAATTGGTGAGGTGTTTGAATTGCTTCACGGTCTAATATTAGTCCACTATCTGAGAAAAATTATATCTTAAGTCTAATATTAGTCTAATCGATAGATGCTGCGCTTGTAAAGTGGGAATTTAAATAATCAGTCTATTATTAGACTCATAACACATAAATTATGTATATAAAGCCTAATATTAGGCCTTTAATTAAAAACATCAAAATTGGAAGCGCTGATTTATTCGTCATCTGCGCGTGAACGACAAAATCGAATAAATCGGCGCTTCCTTAAAGATTTCGTGACGGCTGTAAGACAGGGTATGACGCTCTGAGGTATATTTGCGTGCTGATGGGCGCAATCTGTTTACTGGGGAGAAAATTATGGCGGTAAAGATCAAAGTTGCTGTCTATACCAATAGCGACGACGCGTTCGTTGCGTGGGCTCCGAGCGCGTTCATTCCGGGGTGTCGCGGCTTCCTGTTGGAGCGGGCACGCAAGACTGGGACGGGTGAGAAGGTAGAGCCGGTCGAAAACCGCCTGGGATTCAAAAAGGACAAGCCCAAATCAGGTGACCACGAGCCCTCGAGCAAGTGGCCGTTTCAGCGCTTTAACTGGACAGACCATGCCATCAACGTGGGTAGCGAAGTACGCTACCGGGTGACCGCGATGATAGACGATGGTAGCGGCCGCCCTTACAAAAAAGGTGTCGCGAGTAACTGGACGCCATGGGCAAAACTCAGCTCTGACGCGGGCGGCGGATTCTCGTGTTTCTTCAACCGCGGTCTAGTGCTATCGCAATTTGTCGCACGCTATCTGAAGGATAAGAAGCTCACGCCGGCGGCGTTTAAGGCCCAGCTTAAGAAAAATGTCGATCCGAAATTCAGAGCGTTCCTCGCGGGCGACTTGGGCGCCAAGCTGTTTGATATCCTGAACAACGCTCAGCACGGTGACGCCGAACTTCATGCTGCGCTGTATGAGCTTGGAGACGCGCAGATCGAGGATGGCATGATCGCGCTCAAGTCGCACCTGCATCTCATCCTCGCCAATGGCTCGGACAAATCCGGCGACGGCAACCAGGCGGCGCGCCAACGCCTGAACGATGACGGGATTCCCACCATCAATCGTTTACTCAAGTCCAAGGGGCTGGGCCACAATAAATTTGCAGTGGTGTCGGACGCGAACGGGCCACGGGCAGTCTGGACCGGGAGCACCAACTGGAGTACGACCGGCTTGTGTACGCAGATCAATAACGGGTTGCTCATCGAACACAAAGGCATTGCCACGCTGTACCGCCAGCAGTGGGACAGGCTGAAGGCCGCGTCACCCCCCGAACTCGATCCGGCCGGGTTTCCCGCGGCGCTGGTTGACGCCAATGACAAACCCAACACCTTCTCGGTCGGCAAGGCGAAAGCGACGGTCTGGTTTACGCGCACATCCGACGGCCGCGATATGGACGCGCTACGCGAAGTCATCTCCTCGGCAAAAGATGCGATCCTGTTTCTTATGTTCTCCCCCGGTAAGCAGGGGCTGCACACGCTCATCGGCGAGCGCGCCAACGAGAAGAATATGTACGTGCGTGGCGTGGTCAGTACCTTGGGCAACGAGCAGGGAGACAGTGACAAGAACGTGCTGGATGTCCGGCTCATGAGTAGCGACAGGAAATTCACTCCCGACCACTACACTGTGGTGCAGCCGCAGGGGGTCGATGTCGCGCTCGGCCCATGGCTAGCAGAAGTCACTCGCAAGACTTTTCTCTCGCAGGTCGGGCACGCGATCGTGCATTCCAAGGTACTGGTGATCGATCCGCTGTCTGAAAATCCGCTGATCGTGACAGGCAGCCACAACTTCTCCGCAGCGGCGAGTGAAAAAAATGACGAAAATCTGGTGATCGTGCGCGGCCAGAAGAACCTCGCCCGCGCTTATGCCGCTTATGTCATGTCGGTGTATCAGCACTATCGCTACCGCTCATATATCCGCGAAATGCTGGCGCAGGGGAAAATACCCTGGAGCTACCTGGACGATGACGACCAGTGGCTGAAGGATGAACTAAAATCCAAGGCGCTGGAGATTGGCTACTGGGCCTGATGCCGACGGAAGTTATTTTAAGTTTACCAGATGCCAGTTTTGAGATAAAAACCGGCGCGCCTTGATTCCACTTTACTAGCCGCGCGCTATGCGCGGCAATACCCTACAATCTTGAACCGAATTCTTTAACGGCGGTTTGTATAGCCTCGCGAGCAACTTTAGACATGTCGCCACCAAAAGCGCCGACCGATTACAGTCTATGATACAAGCTGCCCCTCTAAATGGTTCGATACTGCCGATAAGGTTTGTCGTCCTTAATTTCTAATGGGTCTGCTGCGTTTAAGTTACGGATTGCAACCCGTAGCTTAAGCGTATCACCTCACCCATGCCAATCGAACCGGATAGGGAGAAAAAACACAGTCTTAAAATTCATGAATTGTAAAAATCCCAAGCTTCGTATCCATCGTTCCCCCACTCTCGCATCTGATTAATCATTAGCAAATCCCGGGTTTAAACCCACGTCAATCAATCGTGGCACGTTGGGCGTGTGGTTTTTAACAATCGGGGCGCTTTTTAGATACTCTTCCACCACGTCCCACACCGGCTGTCCTTCCGGCTGACCACTATCCACCCCCCATTTCGCCACTTTGTAGGACTTGTCGGCTTGTATCGGCTGTCCATTCAAAGTCATATCGCTGATGCGGGAATTTATTTTTGCGGCAGGTTCGCACGCATAAACAAGTCCGCCGGTACGAATCATGTCGCCTCCTTGATGTTGATACGCATCGTCGTTGAAAATTTTGTCGCAAAGCTTTTCCAGATGTCGTTTGATTTCGACACCGGTCCGGTGCGCCACGGATGTGTTTGGGTAAGTAATCGCAGTCTGTTCCATCAGATGTTCACGGGTGATTGTTTGACCGGGCAGTAGCGTTGTTCCCCAGCGGAATCCCGGAGAGAATGCGATTTCGGCGTCCTTGACCTGCATCAAGGCTTCGACAATCAACTGATCCCAGGAACCGTTAAAATTGCCGCGTCGATAGAGTAATTCCTGGCTTTCGGCAATGGGTTCCTGCAGACGTAACTCGAAGGGCGCGCGCACTCGATCAATGGTTGCTTGCATGGCTGGGTCGGCAGGTAACAATTCAGAAAAGACTGGCAACAAGTGGTATCTATAGTCGACCACGCGACCCTGTTTTACATCGAAATCGATGACGGCCAGAAATTTGCCATGGGATCCGGCATTGGTGACGATAGTGGCCCCACCAGAGTTTTGAACTACGCTGGGAACGGGGACTTCGTCGTGGGTGTGGCCACCCAGAATCATGTCTATTCCGGAAATGCGAGCAGCCAATTTAAGGTCGATGTCCATGCCATTGTGTGAGAGCAATACGACAACCTGCGCGCCTTTGTTGCGCACTTCGTTGACCACCGCCTGCATTCGCACTTCATCGATACCAAACGCCCAGTCTGGGGTGAATTGCGCGCCATTCGCTTCAGGCGTGTAGGGAAACGCCTGACCGATAATGGCAATCGGAACGCCATTTTGTTCGCGGATAACATAAGCATCAAACACCGGTTCTGCCTTGTTCTGATACATGATGTTTTGAGCAATGAAGGCGACCTTGTCTTTGAAATCGTTGCGTACCACATGCGCCACGCGTTCCGCACCATAGGTAAATTCCCAGTGCCCCGTCATGACATCGACGCCTAACTCAAGCGAAGCCTCTACCATGTCCTGTCCCGCCGTCCAAAGTGCCGTGGCAGACCCCTGCCAGCTATCACCTCCATCTAGCAGCAAAGCCTGTGGGCGGCTCGCTTTCATGCGCTTCACCAGGTTTGCAAGATGCGCGAAACCGCCTACCTTGCCGTAGGCCCGGGCCGCCGCATAAAAATCGAGATGAGAAAACGCGTACGCCTGCCGGCTGCCGGCTTTAATT
>JAYTIZ010000153.1:0-11384 GCA_043731445.1 Gammaproteobacteria bacterium
GTACGTCTTAAAGAAAATGAACCCTTTGAGGTTGCCCTGCGCCGCTTCAAGCGCACCTGCGAAAAGGCCGGTGTATTAGCGGAAGTCCGTCGTCGTGAGTTTTATGAAAAGCCCACCTCGGTACGTAAGCGCAAGGCTGCAGCCGCCGTCAAACGGCAGCTGAAAAAATCCTCACGGGAAGTCACCCGCCGCATCCGCCTCTACTAACCCTCTGTTTTGGGAACAACCGTTCCCATGTTAAGTCCAGGTTATGAGTGACACGCAAGGCAGCTTGAGCCAGCGCATCAGCGAGGCGATGAAGTCCGCGCTGCGCAGTGGCGACAAGCGCCGCCTGGGCACTATCCGGCTGGTCATGTCTGCCATCAAACAACGCGAAGTGGACGAGCGCATCGCCCTGGATGACACGCAAACCCTCGCCGTGCTCGAAAAGATGATCAAGCAGCGCCGCGACTCCATTAACCAATATCAATCCGCGCAGCGGCAAGATCTGGTAGATCAGGAAGAGTACGAAATCGGCGTACTCCAGGAATACATGCCGGCAGCGCTCAGCGAAGCCGAGATTGACGCTATGATCGCCGCCGCTATCACCAGCACCGGAGCCGCTTCCGCCAAAGACATAGGCAAGGTCATCGGCGCCGTCAAAGCTGAGATGCAAGGCCGCGCCGACATGGGCAAGGTCAGCGCTAAAATTAAAGCCAAGCTCGGTGGTTAAACTGTGAGAGCCGTGCTTTTATTCTTGTTGGTGTTGTTATGGGTTCCAGCTTCGCAGGCTGAAGACTTCGCCAATAATCTCTTCAAGTTGAATCTCCCCGACGGTTTTAAGGGCCCCATACAAAAATCGCAGGATGGTGGATCAATTTTCGCCTTTGTGAAACCGCACCCTGGCAGTAATACCGCATCGCTCATTCAGATATCCATCTACGATTTTGGGCCATCTTTCGCCAAGATTCCCAATGCGCAACTTAGCAATGCGGCGGAAAAATATCTGCGTGAAGCATTGCAGGGTGTGCAGCGTCGCCGCACGAATTTTCATACGGGTGAAAGTGAGGATATTCGAATCAGCGGTATTCCGGGAAGAAAAATTTCCTGGTCCTGCACTGTGCAAGGCGAAGATTTAACGGCCAAAGGCGTTATGTTTTCTGTCTTGAAAGGCTCAAAGGTTTTCAGTATTCACGTTCAGGATTCAGCAGAGTTTTCATCACAGACCTTTCCCGCGGCCGTTAAGGCCATTGAAGGCATGGAAATCCGTTAAATCCTAAATCAGGATTTCGTTTCACTCCATCCGGGCTACGCTTGCTGAATCTGTGCATGAAAGGTATTCTCAACACATGCCCTTGACCGACTACCTCCCAGCCGACTTCCTTGAAATCTACGAAGTCCACAATTATCGCCACGCGGCGGAGGTTCTTGCTACTGGATGCCCGGATGAGTTTGCAGAACTTATCGCCGCCCTCAGGCAATTTCGCCTGACAACAACTGACATTCTTGCTAAAGGCGGCAATGAGTCTCAGATTCCCAAACGTCTGGCATCGCTGCTTCGCCCGCTGCGGTGGTTTGAAACGAGAGTTCGCGGCGATCTCGTTGTCACCATCGAAACTCACACCGACGACGGCACCGAGAAAACCGAAACGCGCCTTGATGACTTCATGGACGGGCATAAGGTTGATTTTGTGAAAAACCGCGTTGCTTTTGATCTGGAGTGGAATAGCAAAGATCAAACTTTTGACCGCGACTTGTATGCTTTCCGTGCCTTCCATGAGGCAGGCGTTATCAGCGCTGCCGTTTTGCTGACGCGCAGCGCTGATCTAAACGACGTGTTTAAGAGTCTCGGTGTGATGCCGAAGTACGGCGCGAGCACAACTTGGATGGGCAAGCTCCTATATCGCCTTAAAGCTGGGAGAAACGGCGGTTGCCCAGTACTGGTGCTTGGCATCACACAAAAATTGATTAAGGACTGGCCGCAATGAACCCATCACAAGACCTCTTGAAAAAGACCAACGGCAAGCGTTTTCATACAGTGCTTGCTGATCCACCGTGGCAGTTCCAGAACAAAACCGGCAAGATCGCACCAGAGCATAAGCGACTTAATCGTTATAGCACAATGAAGCTTGACGAAATTGCCGAACTTCCCGTATCAAGCATTTGTGCCGAAACTGCTCACCTGTACCTGTGGGTCCCTAATGCGTTACTACCGGAAGGGTTGCGCATACTACAGGCTTGGGGGTTTACATATAAAAGCAATCTCATCTGGCACAAGGTGCGCAAGGATGGTGGCCCGGACGGACGAGGGGTGGGTTTTTACTTTCGCAACACCACTGAGATCATTCTGTTTGGGGTGCGCGGGAAAAATGTTCGCACTCTTGCGCCCGGCAGAAGCCAGGTCAACATCATCCGATCCATGAAGCGTGAACACTCGCGCAAACCCGATGAACAATACAAAATCATTGAGGCGTGCAGCCCTGGGCCGTATCTTGAGCTTTTCGGCCGCGGGCCACGCGAAGGTTGGACAACATGGGGGCATCAAGCCGACGGTTACTCACCCACTTGGCCCACCTATTCCAATCACTCCCAGTCTCACATACCTCCCCAAAACCGCTAACCCGGCGCTCAGCGCGGGCGAGACGAAGGAGCCGCCGCGCCGGTTAACTCTAACGTTACCTCCCCTATCGTAGGATTGGGCTATACGGTACAGACGAGGCTGTTTTCATTTCTATCATTGGGCTGCCTGCTGCCAAAGGCATATACTAAAAGCTCATGGCCGGCCGCATTCCGCAACAATTCATTGATGAGCTAATCTCCCGCGCAGACATCGTGGAGCTCATTGATGCGCGCGTGCCGCTGCGTAAAGCGGGGCGTGATTATATGGCGTGTTGCCCCTTCCACGACGAAAAAACCCCCTCGTTCACTGTCAGCCAACAAAAACAGTTCTATCACTGCTTTGGCTGTGGCGCGCACGGTACAGCGCTGGGTTTTCTCATGGAGTATGAGCACCTCGAGTTCATTGAAGCGGTGCACGAACTGGCCGGACAAGTCGGGCTACAAGTGCCGCAGGACACTGCGAGTCAAAGCCTGGCTCCGGTTAATAAAGATTTATATACGCTCATGGAACAGGTCGCCGGTTTTTACACCCGCCAGTTGCGTGAACATCCCGGCGCCACGCGTGCCATCGAATATCTCAAAGGACGAGGTCTCAGCGGCGAAATCGCTGCCCGCTACGGCATCGGCTTTGCTCCCCCGGGTTGGGATAATCTGCTGCGCGCGCTGGCGGCTGATCAAGCTGGTTTACAGGCCGAGCTTGTCAAAGTGGGCATGCTGGTAAAGAAAGATGAGGGGGGCTACTACGACCGCTTTCGCGACCGCATCATGTTTCCCATCCGCGATGCGCGTGGACGCGTGATTGGCTTTGGCGGACGTGTGTTAGGTGAGGATATACCTAAATATCTCAACTCCCCCGAAACACCGCTCTTCCACAAAGGCCGCGAACTCTACGGTCTGTTTGAGGCTCGTGAAGCGCAACGCAATTTAGATCGCTTGCTAGTGGTAGAAGGTTATATGGATGTGGTGGCGCTGGCGCAACACGATATTGCCTATGCGGTGGGAACCTTAGGCACTGCCACGACGCCCGAGCATCTGGAAAAAATATTCCGTGTGGTTCCGCAAGTAGTATTTTGTTTTGATGGCGACCGGGCTGGCCGCGAAGCCGCCTGGCGAGCGCTAGAGAATTGTCTGTCCGTGATGCGTGAGGGCAGGCAGGCCAACTTTTTGTTTTTGCCGGACGGGGAAGACCCCGACACGCTCGTGCGTAAAGAAGGCGGCAAGCTGTTCGAAGCTCGTCTGGCGCAGGCTACGCCTTTTTCCAATTTTCTCTATGAAAATCTACTCAAGAAAACTGATAGTAGCAGCCTGGATGGCCGCGCCCGCCTGGTGGAACTTGCCCGCCCCTTGCTGTCCAAACTACCAGCGGGCGTTTTTCAGCAGATGATGGTCACACGCCTGGCGGAATTGGCACAGATGGAGCCTCGCCAACTTAACCAGGCACTCCAGCAAGGAGGTGCGAAAGCCAAGGCTGGCAGCTTACCTAAGACAGCTAAACGGGCAGCTCGGCAGAAGCTTGGAGTGCGCATGTCCCCAGTACGGATTGCTATCTCTTTGTTGCTGCAACGGCCCGAACTGGCAGTGCAAGCAGGCGACCCAAAGCGTTTTGCAAGCTTTCAGATACCTGGCCTGGAATTGTTGGTAAGCCTCATTGAAATAGTACAGGCGCACCCCCAACTTAGTAGCGGCGCCTTGCTTGAGCGCTGGCGCGGCACGGACGAAGAGCCCTCTCTCATGAAGCTGGTGCAGTGGCAGCCTGTGTTGCGTGAAGATGGCTGGGAAGCTGAGTTTCGTGGTGCCTTGGACCACCTGTATGCCCAAGGCAGCGTTGAACAGCGTCAGGAGTACTTCATTAGCCGGTCAGGGAGTGGCGAATTAACGGCCGAGGAAAAGCTGGAGTGGCAGAAGTTGCTTGCATTAAAAGTGCCACCTAAATGAGGCCAAGCTAACGATTTACTTCGGTAAAATGCCTTACGGTAAAGTATAATAAGCGTCTTTTGTTTTCACTAGAGAATGCAGCAGAACATGAGCCAAGAACAGCAGGAATCACAGCTAAAACGATTGATTGCCATGGGCAAAGAGCAGGGTTTTCTGACCTATCGTGAGGTCAATGACCATCTGCCCGATGAGATCGTAGATCCCGAGCAGATCGAAGACATCATCAGCATGATCAACGATATGGGTATCGCGGTGCATGAAGTTGCCCCGGATACCGATACCCTGCTGTTGACGGATACTGCAGTCACGACCGACGAGGACGTCGCCGAGGAAGCTGCTGCAGCACTGGCTACCGTAGACAGCGAGTTTGGCCGCACTACCGACCCAGTGCGCATGTACATGCGCGAGATGGGCGCCGTAGAGCTGCTCACCCGCGAGGGCGAGATCGTCATCGCCAAGCGTATCGAAGAAGGCTTGGGGCAAATGCTTTCCGCGTTGGCGACTTATCCGGAAACCGTCGGTGAGTTATTGCGTGACCATGAGCGTGCGGAAAAAGAAGAAATACGTCTGGCCGACATCATCAGCGGCTACGTGGATACCGCTGCGCTGGAAGCAGACATACCACCGCCTGAAGTGCTGGTGAAAAAAGAATTAGATGAAGAGGCTGTCGAAGATGTTGTGGGCGGCGATGAAGAGGAAACGCCAGCTGAAGTCGTAGAGACCGGACCCGATCCCGAAGAGGCGCGGGTACGTTTTGCCGTGTTGCGCAAGTTGCATCAGAAATCGGCGACGGCGACGGTGAAGTTCGGCAAAGATCATGTGAAGAGCAAGAAGCTTCGCAAAGATCTGGCCGACTGCTTCATGGAATTCAAGCTCGTGCCCAGGATGATCGAACGCCTGGTGAACAATCTGCGGAACATGGTCGAGCGCATCCGCACCCAGGAGCGCGTGATCATGGAGCTATGCGTGAACAAGGCGCATATGCCGCGCAAGGAATTCATCACCTCCTTCCCGGACAACGAGACTGATCTCGGCTGGCTCAAAAAACACATTAAGGCCAATCACGATTATTCGCCTGCCCTCGCGCAATACGGCGACGATATTACGCGTGCGCAAAATAAGTTGATTGCCTTGCAAGACGGCTGTGGCATGACCATCGGCGAGATCAAAGACATCAACCGCCAGATGTCCATCGGCGAAGCCAAGGCGCGCCGTGCCAAGAAAGAAATGGTGGAGGCGAATCTGCGTCTGGTGATTTCGATTGCGAAAAAGTACACGAATCGCGGACTGCAATTTCTCGATCTGATTCAAGAAGGCAATATCGGTTTGATGAAAGCCGTGGACAAATTTGAATACCGGCGTGGTTACAAATTTTCTACGTATGCAACCTGGTGGATACGTCAGGCGATTACGCGTTCGATTGCCGATCAGGCACGTACCATTCGCATACCCGTACACATGATCGAGACCATCAACAAACTCAATCGCATCTCGCGGCAGATGTTGCAGGAAGTCGGGCGCGAACCCACGCCAGAAGAGTTAGCCATCCGCATGGAAATGCCGGAAGACAAGGTGCGCAAGGTGTTGAAGATCGCCAAGGAACCGATCTCCATGGAAACACCGATCGGTGACGATGAAGATTCGCATCTCGGTGATTTCATCGAAGACTCCAACGTATTATCACCTAACGATGCAGCGGTATTCGAAGGTTTGCGCGAGGCAACGCAAAATGTGCTGGCCGGTCTCACGCCGCGTGAAGCTAAGGTATTACGCATGCGTTTCGGTATTGACATGAACACCGATCATACGCTGGAAGAAGTCGGTAAGCAGTTTGACGTGACGCGCGAACGCATTCGTCAAATTGAAGCCAAGGCGCTACGCAAGCTGCGTCATCCCAGCCGTTCCGAGCAATTGCGCAACTTCCTGGATCTGGAAAATTAAGCGCAAGATTGGATGAGCGTATTCTAGTCAGTTTAGTTTGTGCTCAAACTTTCTAGGTGGCCTCAGCAGGAGAGGTTATACTACCGCGCTTCGGGCCTGTAGCTCAGTTGGTTAGAGCAGGGGACTCATAATCCCTTGGTCGTAGGTTCGAGTCCTACCGGGCCCACCACGCCTTTTCGGTTACAAAACACCGCTATAAAATCATTCCTGATATTAAAGGGAATTTTCGGATTTGGGAGTTGCGCGGCAAGCCATTTTAGCTAAAAAATAAGCCTATATTTAACCCAAGGTGCCTTTTATTCGGGTAGTCATCTGACACTTTTTTTAGAGTTAGTCTAATAAACAAAATATATCTTTTAAGTCCAGAGCCAAGTGCTTGACAAAGCAAATGGCTGCGCTATAGGATGCCCCCATGGTTTTAGTCTAAGCCATTAGAACTGATTAAGTATCTGACCAAACTAAAAAATCATTCTAAAAAAAGTATCCCACTCTAAATTGGTAACAGGAGAGAAATGATGATAAACACTAGTCGCCGCAGTTTTCTCAAGGGCGCTGGTGCACTGGCCGCTACCAGTGTACTGCCCCTGAGCATAGTGGAAGTCCAGCAAGCAGACGCTGCAGAAAGCTTCCGCTTCGCTTGGATCACCGATGCTCATATTCAACAGATTAAAGGTACCAAGTTTGTCAGCAACTGGGACAACGGCCTAAAGCGTGCCGTAGACGAAGTAGCCAACCTCAACCCGAAGCCTGACTTCATCTATTTCGGTGGTGACATGGCCCAACAAGGCCTGCACTCTGAAATTGATCACGGCTTGGAAATCATGTCCAAAGTCAAAAGCATACCGCTGCGCGCCATCAATGGTGAGCATGACTACTACTTAGACATGGGTGCAGCTTCCAGAAAGCTGTATGGCATTTCCGCTGACAACTATAGCTTCGAGCACAAAGGCGTACACTTTGTTGCATTGACCACCATCCTTGCTTCCGATGAGTGGCTGAACAAGTGGTCCAAAGATCCGCAGGGCCGTATGGTCATGATGGAGCGTCTGGACAACCCGCTGGGCTCACCTTTCCGTCTCGGTAAGGAAGGTTTGGCTTGGTTAGCTAAAGATTTGGGTAAAGTTGACAAGAACACCCCAGTAATCGTGTTCTCGCACTCACCTATCCAAAAGATCTTCGCTGGCTGGAATTTCTGGACCGAAGACGCCGAAGAGATTCAGGCTCTGTTGCAGCCTTTCAAGCGTTCCACCGTGCTCTATAACCACGTGCACCAACCGCAAGCCAACCAGATCGGCAACATCGCCTTTGCGTCGAACTTCTCGACTGCTTGGCCGTGGCCGTATCCGACCACCTACACGCAAGCCCCGAATGCCTTGCCGACACTGATTCTGCCTATGAATCGTGCCGACATCGCGAACAACCGCGATGCGACGGGTTGGGTATTCATTGACACCAATGGCGGTGACAAGATGGATGTCACTTACAATGGCTTCGATAATCCGGCGCGTAAAGTGTCTTGGAATGGTAAATTCGCCGATGAAGGCGGAGCTACTGCCGGCGCAGCCCAGTCGCACTACTAAGAAATAGGAGCTAAAACATGAGCATACGTAAGAGTAACTGGGTCGCTGCTGGCGCATCGCTGGTAATTGGTCTTGCACTGACCTTGCCGGTCCGTGCCGAGGTCTTTACCGACGCCGATGTGAAGAAATATGCGGATGAGTTTAAGGCGTCCGTTGACAGGGGTGAAGGCTTATCCCATGGTGGTATCAAGGGTAACAATGTAGCCTGTGCCCAATGCCATCCGAACGGTGCCAACATGCACCCTGAGACCTATCCTAAGTTCCAGAAACAATTGGGCAAAGTCTCACAGTTCTACGAAATGGCGAACTGGTGCATCGAGAACATCCTGGAAGGCAAAGCACTCGCCCCTGATTCAGCCGAGATGGTTGACTTGTTGGCCTACAATACCTACGAGCGTCGCGGTGTAGCGTTAGCCCCAGGCAAGCACTAAAAGTAAGCTGTTAAGTAGTCTACAAAACGGCATCGTGGCAACACGGTGCCGTTTTTTTATGTCCGTCTTTTACCCCATCTGCTAGTTTTATCCCGATAGGACTCTAATAATTAACTGGTTGTGGCGAGCTCAATGCCCTGCCAGGTCGTTTGGGCAAGATGGTGTATCTCATCTGACGTAATCACATACGGCGGCATGAAATAAATCACATCACCTAAGGGGCGTAGCAGCACGCCTTGGCTAAGTGCGTAGTGGCAAACCGCGAGGCCGCGGCGTTCCTGCCATGTATAAGGAGCGCGGGAAGCCTTATCTTTAATCATCTCAATAGCGAGGATCATGCCGCGTTGCCGCACTTCCGCAACGTGTGGATGATCGGCAAAATGCTTCGTCGCTTCGTGCATGGCCGTAGCCAGTTGACGGTTATTTTCCAGCACGGGTTCATCCCTAAAAATATCGAGTGTGGCCAGGGCAGCTCGGCAGGCCAGCGGATTACCGGTATAGCTATGCGAGTGCAGAAAGGCAGACTGTTGCCTATGATCTGCGTAAAAAGCCTGATAAATAGCATCGGTGGTGAGTGTGACTGAGAGAGGCAGATAGCCTCCGGTAAGTCCTTTGGCAAGACATAAAAAGTCGGGTGTGATATCGGCCTGTTCGCAGGCGAACATTGCTCCGGTGCGGCCAAAGCCTACCGCGATCTCGTCTGCAATCAGATGTACTCCATAGCGATCACAGGCCTTCCGCAACAGGCTGAGATAAACAGGATCGTACATGCGCATACCACCTGCGCACTGCACAAGCGGTTCTACAATGACGGCACAAGCCTTGTCAGCATGCTCGGCTAGCGCCCGTTCCATGTGCGCAAACATTCGTTTTGAATAAGTTGCACAAGATTCGTCCTGCTCACGATGAAAACAATCGGGCGTAGGGACGCTAATGGTTTCCATCAGCAGGGGAGCGTAGATTTCCTTATAGAGCGCAACATTGCCTACCGCCAGGGCACCGAGGGTTTCGCCATGGTAACTATTGGTCAGCGTGATAAATTTTGTTTTCTGCGGTTGGCCGGTATTGCGCCAGTAGTGGTAGCTCATCTTTAAGGCAACTTCGACACTGGCGGAGCCACTATCGGCATAAAAACAGCGCGCCAGACCAGGTGGGGCGAGTTGAAGCAGACGTTCCGAGAGCTCGATAACCGGCTGGTGGGAAAACCCCGCGAGTAGCACATGCTCGAGATTGTCGAGCTGCTCTTTTATGGCCTGGTTAATACGTGGGTTAGCGTGGCCAAATAAATTAACCCACCAGGAGCTGATGGCATCCAAATAACGGTTGCCGTCAAAATCTTCCAGCCAGACGCCTTGTGCTCGGCGTATCGGGATCAAGGGTAAGGATTCGTGATCCTTCATCTGCGTACAGGGGTGCCACAGCACAGACAGATCGCGGCGTATAAGTTCGTCGTTGGTCATATGAAATCAGATACAAGGGGAAAGTTATAAAGAAAGACAGGGAAGGCTAAAACAGTGGATGAGGTGCTGCGGGACTTGGTTGGAGAAAAGGCCCAATAAATCATACCTAGGTTTTATCTAGACCTAGATTATTCCAGACGGCAATGGTTGGGGTAGCCTGATTCATGGTGTAGAAATGCAGGCCGGGTGCACCGGATTGAAGGAGTTGCTCACAGAGTTCGGTAGTCACCTCGGTGCCGAAGCTGCGCAGAGATTTTATATCATCGCCGAAGTCTTCCAGGCGCATGCGTATCCAGCGCGGGATTTCCGCACCGCAGCGATTGGAGAAGCTCGCCAGTTGATTATAGTTGGTAATGGGCATGATACCAGGGACGATAGGCGTAGTAAGCCCCATCTTTTCGCAAGCGTCCAGAAAATGGTAATAGGCATCTGCATTGAAGAAATACTGGGTAATAGCGCTGTCTGCCCCGGCTTCAACTTTACGCTTGAAGTTTTGCAGGTCAGCACTTGGGCTTAGTGCCTCCGGGTGAAATTCCGGATAGGCGGCCACTTCTATGTGAAAGTGCTTGCCCGAATGTGCGCGGATGCACTCTACCAGCTCATAGGCGTAATGCATTTCACCGGCTTGGCCCATGCCCGAAGGCATGTCTCCGCGCAGGGCGACGATGTGACGTATGTCTTGGCTGATATAGTCGTCGAGAAGCTCTTTGAGCTCTGCGCGTGTGGAGCCTATACAGGATAAATGGGGTGCCGCGGTCAGGCCGGTCTGCTGCTGAATTTCAAGAACAGTCTCCAGGGTACGGTCACGCGTGCTGCCTCCCGCGCCGAAGGTAACCGAGAAGAAACGTGGTTTGAGTTGGGCCAACTGATCGCGCGTTTCACGCAGCTTGATTTTTGCTTCTTCCGTTTTAGGTGGGAAGAACTCAAAACTGAACACGGGCGCGGAGTTTTTTTGGGAGGGCATAGTTAAAGTCAGGTGCAAGGGTAAAGATACAAGAGAAAAGTGACACCTCAAACGAAAAGGTATCTTACAGTAGCATCACCTTAGCTGTATCTTTTCCCTTGTAGCTTGTATCTGCCTAATACCGATAATGTTCCGGTTTATACGGGCCCTGTGCTGAAATACCCAAATAGGTCGCTTGTGCTGAGGTAAGGCTGGTGAGTTTAGCGCCGATCTTTTTCAGATGCAGGTGCGCGACTTTTTCATCCAGCGCCTTGGGCAGGACATAGACCTTATTTTCATAGTTGGAATGATGCTGCCAGAGTTCGATCTGCGCCATCACCTGATTGGTGAATGACGCGGACATAACAAAGCTGGGATGGCCCGTTCCGCAGCCAAGATTGACCAAGCGTCCTTCGGCCAGCACGATGAGCCGTTTGCCATCCGGGAAGATCACCTGGTCTACCTGGGGTTTGATGTTATCCCAGCGGTACTGGCG
>JAYTIZ010000154.1:0-3557 GCA_043731445.1 Gammaproteobacteria bacterium
GCCGCGACCAAAGGGAAACTTCCGGTGGCTATTTTCAGTATGGAAATGTCGGCCGAGCAACTGACCATGCGCATGCTGTCTTCACTGGGGCGTATTGACCAACATCGCGTACGTACGGGTAAGCTGGACGACGATGATTGGCCGCGTCTGACTCACGCCGTGGGTGTGCTTGCAGAGGCTCCAATTTATATAGATGACACAGCGCTCAGCCCCACGGAACTGCGCGCCCGTGCGCGACGGCTTAAGCGTGAGCATGGGCTGGGTATGATTGTGATTGATTATCTCCAGCTTATGCAGGTGACAGGCAACAAAGAAAACCGTACCAACGAAATATCTGAAATATCACGTTCTTTTAAAGCGTTAGCAAAGGAACTTAATGTACCAGTTGTAGCTTTGTCGCAGCTCAATCGTAATCTGGAACAACGCCCGAATAAGCGTCCGGTGATGTCTGATCTACGTGAGTCGGGAGGCATTGAGCAAGATGCCGACCTGATCTTATTCATCTATCGCGACGAAGTTTACAATGAAGACAGTCCGGACAAGGGTGTTGCCGAGATTATCATCGGCAAGCAACGTAATGGCCCCATTGGGACCACCCGTCTCACGTTCCTGGGCCAGTACACCCGCTTTGAAAACTTCACTTCTAATGTGGCGTATAGTTCTCAATAAATATAATTAAATTATTAATTTATAGAATTTTTATAAAGTAATATATCTACTCTTATAACCGATAAAACCAGTACTTGTGTGGCAGATTAGGGCATGAGCATGACACGCGCCACGCAGGCATTCATCAATCTCCGGGCTCTCCAGCATAATCTTAAGTGTGTGCGTGGGTTAGCGCCCAAAAGTAAGGTAATGGCCATCATCAAGGCCGATGCTTATGGTCACGGTATAACCCGTATTGCACGGGCACTGCGTGACGTGGACGGTTTTGGCGTAGCGCGCCTTGATGAGGCGATTGTCTTGCGCGAAGCCGGGGTTACAAAACCTATCACCTTACTGGAAGGTTTTCTCGACGCCGCCGAGTTGCCGCTCATCTGTCAGCACAAGCTCGCGGTGGTGATTCATCATGTCACGCAGCTTGAGATTCTGGAACATGCCACGCTGACCGACCCACTATCTGTCTGGCTTAAAGTAGATAGCGGAATGCATCGTCTGGGTTTTGCACCTGGCGAGGTAAAAGCAGTTTGGGCGAGGCTTGCTCATTGTGAAAATGTTGCGCAGCCTATGCGTCTGATGACGCATTTCGCGAGTGCAGATGACAAACAGGATGAGCTGACTCTGCGGCAAGTAGACTGCTTTGCCCAGACTGTGAGGGGTATCGAGGCTGAGCGCTCGCTGGCCAACTCTGCGGCTATCATGGGCTGGCCGCAGACGCATGCGGATTGGGTGCGGCCCGGGCTGATGCTATACGGTGTTTCGCCGTTTTTGAACAGCTCGGCACAGCAAGACGGTTTAAGACCTGTGATGACCTTGAGTTCGAAACTCATCGCTATCAATTCTCTGAAAAAAGGCGATGCGGTCGGTTACGGTGCGAGCTGGGTTTGCCCGGAAGATATGCGCGTAGGTGTCGCGGCTATCGGGTATGGCGATGGCTATCCGCGTCATGCTGAATCCGGAACACCGGTGCTGGTGAATGGCCAGCGTGTGCCTCTAGTAGGCCGTGTTTCGATGGACATGATCTGTCTTGATTTGCGCAGCCAGCCTGAGGCGCATGTCGGCGACCCGGTAATATTATGGGGCGATGGTCTGCCCGTGGAAGAAGTGGCACAACACGCTGCAACGATTCCCTATGAACTATTGTGTGGTGTGGCGCGACGGGTGAAATCAGTTACAGTTAACGCACGAGAGGAAACCCATGGCGCGGGACAAGCTGCTTTATAGCTGTACCGAGTGCGGTGCGCAGGCACCCAAGTGGTCGGGTCAATGCTCCGATTGCGGGGCCTGGAATACGCTGGTGGAAAGTATCGCGAGCCGGCCCGCGACACGTAATCCGCGCTTTAGCGGTTACGCTGGTGAGTCCGTTGTGCAATCTTTAGCGGATACCAAAACGATACCCGAAGCACGCACCCCCTCTGGACTGGCAGAACTCGATCGTGTGCTGGGCGGAGGTATCGTAGCAGGCTCCGTGGTGCTCATCGGCGGTGATCCGGGCATTGGTAAATCTACGCTGTTATTGCAGATGCTGGCTGCGCTCAGCGCCCGCCTCACCACACTTTATGTCACAGGTGAAGAATCGGTACAGCAAGTTGGGCTACGCGCTCAGCGTTTAGGTTTACCTACTGCTGATCTGCGCTTGCTGACCGAGACACAAGTCGAGCAAATCCTTGCCATCGCGCATCACGAAAAACCGCAGTTAATCGTGATTGACTCGATTCAAACGGCCTACACCGAGCTGCTCCAGTCAGCACCAGGTTCGGTAGCACAGGTGCGCGAAAGTGCCGCGCAATTTGTGCGCTACGCCAAGCAGACAGGCGCAGCCCTGTTTCTTGTTGGCCATGTGACCAAAGAAGGTACGCTCGCTGGCCCGCGTGTGCTGGAGCATATGGTAGACACGGTCTTGTATTTCGAAGGCGACAGCAGTAGTTCGTATCGCGTGATCCGCGCTATCAAAAATCGTTTCGGCGCGGTCAACGAGCTTGGCGTATTCGCCATGACGGAAAAAGGTCTACGCGAAGTGAGTAACCCCTCGGCGATTTTTCTATCACGCCATGAAGAGCCGGTAGCGGGCAGTGTGATTATGGTGACCCGTGAAGGTAGCCGCCCTTTGTTGGTAGAAGTGCAAGCACTGGTGGATGAAAGCCACGGTTCCAATCCGCGTCGCGTTACGTTGGGTCTGGATCAAAATCGTTTGGCCATGCTGCTCGCTGTGCTGCACCGCCACGGCGGTGTGGCGATGTACGATCAGGATGTGTTCGTGAATGTGGTGGGGGGTGTACGGGTAACCGAAACCGGTGCTGATCTCGCCGTAGTGTTAGCAGCCTTATCCAGTTTGCGTAACCGGCCGCTGCCCATGGATTTGGTGGTGTTTGGCGAAGTGGGTCTTGCTGGTGAGATACGCCCGGTACAGAATGGCCAAGAGCGCTTGCGCGAAGCGGCTAAACATGGCTTTAAGCGAGCGATCGTGCCGAAGGCTAACGCACCAAAAACACCGATCAAGGGAATCGAAGTACAGGCCGTGCAGCGTCTTAGCGAGGCACTGACTATATTGTAACAATTAGGGAGTAAGACTGAGTGAGGACCAGAGTTCCTGGTTAAAGTGCAATTGATTCCCAAAGTTAAATTCCAGCAAGCGTTTAAGATGCGCCATGCTGCCGACATCAATGGATTTGCAGTAAAAGCCTACGCTTTGCTCATCACTATGTGCCAAAGTAACCAGCATCTTAATGGTGATACCGTTGTCCAGTATGACCTCGGTGAGATAGGGGTCCGAGTGTCTACCCACCCAATCAGTTGGGCGTTCCATCAATAAACCCTTGAGAGATATATTGAGCAACTTGCCTTTCCAGATTTTCCGCGGTGAGCATATCCGAACTTCCGCATCGAATGGGACG
>JAYTIZ010000155.1:0-4159 GCA_043731445.1 Gammaproteobacteria bacterium
GCATCACGCTGCTCGGAGAGTTCGGCTAAGCGATGCTGGAGTTGTGTTTTTTCAGCTGCGGCGGCTTCGATCTGTGCGAACTCGACCCACACGGCTTTACGCGTGCTTTTTCCGGATGATGGTATTCCGTCAGATGTAGAGCGCTCAGCTATCGCACTAGCATCATTAGCTTGATCATTAGACTCGTTGTTTGTCATGGCCAATCCCCCTATGGGACTATATTTTTGACAATGGTCATATAATTGTCATAACTAATTATACGATCTTATTTTAATATGTCAATATATTGTCATTCATGTATGATTTTGAATATTATGACGAAGAGTGCTAAAATCCACCCGCAGAGAGTTTTCTATGCCGGGCAGGATGGGCGGCAAGCGGGTCAGGGTGGTATTATTCAGGTGTAACCCTATAATATACCTAGATATTTAAGCAGTTAATGAAGTGGGCCTCGTGCCCATTTTTTGTTTCTGGAGCTTGGGAAAATGCGCCGCACACCTGTGCATTTACAGCAGTTGCTGGAGCCGCCAGTCCAGGCGCTGGGCTATGAGTTGGTGGGAATTGAGTATATCTCCCAAGGCCGGGGTGCGGTACTGCGCATCTATATTGATAGCCCTGCGGGTATCAGTGCGGATGACTGCCAGCGGGTGAGTCATCAGGTGAGTGGGGTACTGGATGTAGAAGATCCTATCCAGGGCCGTTACGACCTGGAGATTTCTTCACCGGGGCTGGATCGTCCGTTATTTACGGCGCAGCATTTTGCGCGCTACGTGGGCCACAAAGCCAAAGTACGCCTTGGGGTGCCAATGAATGGCCGCCGGAATTTTTCTGGTGTGTTGCAGGGCGTACAAGCTGATGCAGTATTGATTAACGATGAAGGTGTGGAGTTCAGCCTGCCCTTGGGCGCGATAGATAAGGCGAACTTGGTGCCAGATATTTAAAAATAGTAACCATTATGACGAGTTGCTACTGACGTATTGAGGCCGTGTTATGAATAAAGAAATATTACTGGTTGTGGAAGCCGTCTCGAACGAGAAGGGCGTCGCGAAGGATGTTATTTTCGAGGCGATCGAAGCCGCGTTAGCGACGGCCACCAAAAAACGTCATATCAAAGAGATTGACGTGCGCGTTGGCATCGATCGTGAGACCGGTGATTATCAAACCTTCCGGCGCTGGTTGGTGGTGGAAGATGCCCAGGAAGAATTTTTGTCTGAGATTCAGACGCGGCTCACAGATGCGCAAGCCATTCAGCCTGGCATTGCCATTGGCGAGTATATCGAAGAGCCGATGGAGTCGGTGAGCTTCGGCCGTATCGGTGCGCAAACAGCGCGACAAGTCATCGTGCAAAAAGTGCGTGACGCTGAGCGCGCCCAGGTCGTCGAAGCTTATAAGGGACGCAAGGGTGAACTGGTAAACGGTATCGTCAAGCGCGTAGAACGCGGCAGCGTAATACTGGATTTGGGCGCGAATGCTGAGGCCATGATCAGCCGCGAAGAGATGATTCCGCGCGAGGCGATTCGCCCCGGCGATCGTCTGCGTGGATATCTGCGCGAGATCCGCGCCGAGGCGCGCGGCCCGCAATTATTTGTGAGCCGTACCGCACCGGAATTAGTGATCGAATTATTCAAACTGGAAGTGCCGGAAGTGGGCGAAGGCCTGATTGAAATCAAAGGCGCTGCCCGCGATTCAGGTTTGCGCGCGAAGATTGCCGTGAAATCCAATGAGCCGCGTATTGATCCGGTGGGTGCTTGCGTGGGCATGCGCGGTTCGCGCGTACAGGCAGTTTCCAGCGAGCTGGCCGGTGAGCGTATTGATATTATTTTGTGGGATGAAAATCCCGCGCAGTTTGTCATCAACGCTATGGCACCCGCCGAGGTTATCTCTATCGTGGTGGACGAGGATGCACACAGCATGGACGTCGCTGTAGCCGAAGATCAATTGTCACAGGCCATTGGCCGTGGTGGTCAAAACGTGCGCCTAGCCAGTCAGCTTACCGGTTGGGAGCTTAACGTTATGACGGAAGCCCAGGCCGATGAGAAGAGCGAGGCTGAAGCGGAGAATCTGCATGGTTTGTTCAGAGAACATCTCGATGTGGACGAAGACATCGCTGCCATTCTGGTGCAGGAAGGTTTCTCCAGCATCGAAGAAGTTGCCTATGTGCCGGTGCAGGAGATGCTCGCCATTGAGGAATTCGATGAACAGCTCGTAGAAGAGTTACGCAACCGCGCCAAGGATGTGCTCCTGACGCGAGCGATTACCAAAGAAGAGCAGGTGGATAAACCAGAGTTAGACCTACTCGAGATGGAAGGGATGGATCAAGAGCTCGCACAGACTTTGGCCAGACGCGGCATCGTTACGATGGAAGATCTGGCGGAGCAGGCGGTGGACGACATCGTGGATATTGAAGGTATGGATAATGAGCGCGCCAGCAAACTTATTATGACAGCGCGTGCGCCCTGGTTTGCCAATGAGCAGAAACACTAAACGAGCGGTAAGGATGTTGTAGAGGTTTTCCCATGTCTGATGTGACGGTAAAACAGTTTGCTGATGTAGTCGGTATCCCGGTTGAGCACCTGCTGACCCAATTGGGCGAGGCGGGGCTGACCGTGAAGGATGCCGAAGAGATTATCAGCGAGACTGAAAAAGTACAGTTACTAAGCTATCTGCGCCGCAGTCATGGCGAAGGGGAAGGATCGCTCGCCAGCGAACCGAAAAAGATTACCTTAAAGCGTAAGACAATCAGCGCACTGAAACAATCAGGTAACCAGGGTAGAACAGCCAAGACAGTGAGCGTTGAAGTGCGCAAGAAGCGCACCTATGTCAAACGCAGCGTAGTGATCGAGGAAGAGCAGGAGCGTATCGAAGGCGAAACCAACGCAAGAGAGCAGCTGGAGAACGAGCAGGCTGATCTAGTGACCGCCAAACTACAGGTCGAGGCTGAGGAAAAATCAAAGGCCGATGCTCTGCTGGAGCAGGCACGGCATAAAGAAGAAGAGGAAAGCAAGCTTAAGGTCGAGCAGGAAGAGAAGCTCAAGCGAACTGCTGTCCCCGTCGTAGAAAAAGCGCCGGGTGCGCCTGCCGCAGACAAAACAGACAAGAAGGCTAAGTGGCGTCCTGAAAAAGATGATGGCCGCACGCGCTATGGACGGGAAGAGTTGCACGTCGCAACAGACATGACAGGGCGGCGTAAGAAAAAACCCAAAGGTAAAATGCATGCTGTCAGCAGCTCCGCTAAGCACGCCTTCGAGCGCCCCACGGCACCCATCGTTCATGAGGTGAATCTGCCGGAAACGATCACCGTCGCGGAGCTCGCGCAAAAGATGTCCGTCAAGGCTGCCGAGGTTATCAAGGTCATGATGAAAATGGGCAGCATGGTGACCATCAATCAGGTGCTCGATCAGGATACCGCTGTGATCGTAGTTGAGGAGATGGGACACGTGTCCAAGCGGGTGCAGGAAAATGCTCTGGAAGCGGGGCTGAGTTTCTCCGATCAGTCCAGTGGTGAACAGGTAACGCGTGCTCCGGTGGTGACGATCATGGGGCATGTGGATCACGGCAAGACCTCTTTGCTCGATTACATCCGCAGAACCAAGGTCGCTACAGGCGAAGCAGGAGGCATCACGCAACACATCGGTGCTTATCACGTGGAGACCAGTAGGGGCATGATCACCTTTCTGGATACGCCTGGCCATGCGGCTTTTACGGCAATGCGCGCGCGCGGTGCCAAGGTGACCGACATCGTGGTGTTGGTCGTCGCCTCCGATGATGGTGTCATGCCGCAAACGATTGAGGCGATTCAGCATGCCAAGGCCGGTAATGTGCCGATCGTGGTGGCCGTCAACAAGATTGATAAACCGGAAGCCGATCTGGAGCGCGTCAAACAGGAATTATCCAAGTACGACGTCATCCATGAAGAGTGGGGCGGTGACGCGATATTCAGCCCCGTGTCTGCCAAGACAGGTGCCGGTATTGATAGCTTGCTCGACTCCATTCTAGTGCAGGCCGAGGTGCTGGAGTTGAAGGCTGTGGTCGCAGGTCCGGCCTCTGGAGTGGTGATTGAATCCAGCCTCGACAAGGGGCGCGGTCCAGTAGCTACTGTGCTGATACAGAACGGTACGCTGCGTAAGGGCGACATGCTGCTGGCCGGTCAGGAGTTTGG
>JAYTIZ010000156.1:0-3605 GCA_043731445.1 Gammaproteobacteria bacterium
GCGGGGTGATGCACTGTTTTACCGAAAGTCTGTCTGTGGCACTGGCCGCAATTGAAATGGGCTTCTATATCTCGTTCTCCGGTATCGTCACCTTCAAGAACGCAAAAGATCTTAAAGAGGTGGCCCGTCAGATCCCTCTGGAGAGAATGCTGGTTGAAACCGATTCTCCCTATCTGGCGCCTGTACCTTTCAGGGGCAAGATGAACCAGCCTGCTTACGTCAAACATGTCGCTGAGGAAATTGCCAAATTACGCGATGTTTCGGTGGAAGAAATAGGACGTGTCACAACTGAGAATTTTCAACGCCTGTTTTCTGTAAGTTGCATTAGAATTTGACTGTATTTTTAGTACAAAACGTTTTTAGGTAACGGCGATACGATACAATTTTGATATGCATAATAAGAAGAATAAAAAATTTAACCCCTCACTTGCGTCATCTTTACCCAATTTCAGACACGTATTACAGGAATGGTGGATGCGCAATCCCGATACCCTGGCGGTGGATGAATCTGGCGTAGCGATAAACTGATGCGCGCCGTGGCATCGCCCCTGCAAGGCGCAAGATTATCCATTGCGGCATTTTTGAAGCAACCAGCACAGTGGAAAAACAACGTGCTGGGCATTCTCTGTTTTTCTGCGGACGCTGCCGAGGGCCAGACGCAAGTTGACATGGAGGCCCCCTGCATGCGCGTGACCATGCAGATACTAAATGGCAGCGATTCAATTTGCGAAATTTGGCACGGTAGCAGTCAGCTAACGCAGGGTCAACGAGGCGCCATTCATTATCGTCATGACGCTGACCTGCTATTTGGCGTGATTGCATTGCCCGAAGCTGCATTTAAAGCCGATGCAGACAAAACACCACTACAGCAGGCCACCGAATCCGCCTATCAGCAGATATTTGCGCTGCTTGATGAGTTGCATTACCCGTATCCGTTCCGCTTCTGGAATTACATTGCCGACATCAATGGTTACAGCCATGATTTAGAACGTTATCACCAGTTCAACCAGGGACGGTATGATGCTTTCCTGGCTCACAAACGCGATGTGGCGGGGAATGTCCCTGCTGCGTGCGCCTTGGGTTCGGTGCAGGGACCGTTGGCCATTGCATTTTTAGCTGGCCGTGTGACACCACTGAACATTGAAAACCCGCGTCAGATCAGCGCCTACCAATATCCGCCGCAATATGGGTCGCGTAGCCCGATATTCTCACGTGCCAGTTTGGTCAAACTGGGACAAGACGAGGTATTGTTTATATCTGGCACCGCCAGTATTGTTGGGCACGCAACCCAGCATCCCGACGATGTCGTCGCACAAACCCGCGAAACCATGGCCAATATTGAGGCCGTGTTGGCACAGGCGAACCGCCATGCAAGTCAGCCCAAGTTCGATTTAGCCAGCTTGTATTACAAAGTCTATGTACGTCATCCCACTGATCTCGCGCAGATCCGTACCGAGCTTGAGCGCATCGTGGGCTCTGCTCCCCAAACAATCTACCTGCAGGCTGATATTTGCCGTCAGGATCTGCTGCTGGAAATTGAGGCCGCTGCCGGGCATCCGTTTGTATCCATATCCGGCAACAGGGACTGACCATGCACTCTACTTTGCGTGTGCTGCTGAATATCTACGATTATCTGGTGCTATATCTCGGCCTGGCCTGGCTGGGAATGTTATGTCTGGCCTGGACGCCGATTGCATTACTGGTCTATCTGTTACTGCCTGTGCGTCAGGGACGAGCGCTAGGGCGTTACGTCATTATGGCTGGGTTTCGCTTATATCTTGCCAGCCTGAGTGTGTCGCGCCGTTGTAGTTTTGACCTGAAGACGCTGGATATCTTGCGTGATGAACCATCGCTGATCATCGCTCCCAATCATCCGTGTCTTCTGGATGCAGTGATGGTCATCTCACGCTTGCCCAACGTCGCCTGCGTGCTTAAAGCCGATCTAATGAACAATCTTTTTCTCGGAGCAGGGGCACGACTTGCGCGCTATATATGTAACGGATCAGTGCGGCTCATGGTGCAGCAGGCGATGCAGGATTTTGGCAGTGGCAGCCACCTGCTGCTTTTCCCGGAAGGGACCCGCACCATATCGTATCCGGTCAATCCACTGAAGGGCAGTATTGGCCTGATCGCGCATCATGCTCAAGTACCCGTGCAAACGATATTGATAGAAACAGATTCGGCGTATCTGAGCAAAGGGTGGCCGCTGTTCCGCAAACCGCTGATGCCAATCCATTACCGGGTACGTCTGGGACGGCGCTTTGATCCGCCCCAACATGTCCAGAACTTCATGGCTGAGCTGGAACACTATTTTGCGTGTGAACTGGTGCAAGGCTCGGCATTTCATCCAGCCAATTCCCTGTCCACGCAGGTTGACCTACACCGCCATGATTACTGCCTCGACCACGCATCTCGTCCTGATCCCCAGCTATAACCCCGGCGCAAAAGTCTGTGAAACCGTACGCACGGCACGCCAATACTGGACTCCGGTGTGGGTGGTAGTGGACGGCAGCAATGACGGTAGCACCGAGCATTTGCTGGCGATGGCAGCACAAGATGTCGGCCTGCGCATAATCATCTTGCCGCACAATCAGGGTAAGGGCGCTGCGGTACTGCATGGCATGGGGCAGGCCGAGGCAGAAGGATTCAGTCACATATTAACTATGGACTCAGACGGCCAGCACCCGCCAGAGTGTATTCCCGCATTCATGGCAGCATCTTCGTGCCAGCCGTCTGCGATGATATTGGGAGTACCGGTGTTCGATGCCAGTGCACCGAACTTGCGTGTGCAAGGGAGGCGCATATCGAACTGGTTCGTCAACTTGGAGACCTTATGGGCGGGAATCGGCGATTCCCTGTTTGGGTTTCGCGTCTATCCAATCGCACCGTTACGTAATGTGATGCGTTATCAGCCATGGATGCGCCACTTCGATTTCGACCCCGAAGCCGTGGTGCGCTTGTGCTGGCGCGGCGTGAAGCCGGTCAACTTGGCAGCACCAGTACGTTACTTTCGTGCCGAGGAGGGCGGCGTGTCACATTTCCACTATCTGCGCGATAACGTGTTATTGACTTGGATGCACATGCGTTTGTTGGTCAGCTTTGTATTACGTTTCCCGCTATTGCTGGTACGGCGGAACCTCAAACGACTTTGACCACGGGATTAATTCTGGGCAGAGCCGCTTTTGATTGCGTGATATTCCGAAAAAATGCCAACTTCCAGATGTCGCTCAACTTGCATAAATCCCGCAGCGCTCAACGTCGCCATGACTTGCTCAGGCGAGACACAGGCTTCGATGGTATCCCAGTAATAGCGCCAGATTGTCGCGGTATCCTTTTGAGTAGACACGAAACGTGTCAGCAGCGGGATCACTCCACGCATATAGCTTTTGAGTAGCCATTTCCCAAACGGACTTCGTGCCTGGGTGATTTCGAGTAGGCACAGACGGCCACCTGGCTTTAATACCCGTTCGAATTCTTTAAACGCCACACCCAGATCGCTGATATGGCGCAGCGCATAACCCATGCTCAAAAAATCAAAATGATTATCTGGAAAAGGTAATGACTCTGCACGGCCTTCGATCAATACCATAGTCTCGGGCAACTTG